>JACCRK010000361.1 GCA_013813565.1 Herpetosiphonaceae bacterium | reverse complement strand
CCTGGCCCTTTTCGCCTAGCCTGTGGTGCGCTGCTAGCGGTAGTTGTTGAACTGCAGCGGCACCGTAAACTCGTCCTGATGCTCGCGCAGGGTTGCCATCACCGCCTGCAGGTCATCGCGGCTTTTTGAGCCAACCCGCAGCGCATCGCCCTGGATGCGCGCCTGAACCTTGGGGTGGCTAGCCTTGATCAGCTTCTGGATCTTCTTGGCGATCTCATCGGCGATGCCCTTTTGCAAGGTGATCACCTGGCGCATTCGCATATTGCCAGCCTCTTCAGCCTCGCCATACTCGAAAATCTTGATCGACAGATTCCGCCGAATCGCCTTGGTCTCCAGGATATCGCGCACGGCGGCCAGCGTCATCTCGCTATCGGTCATGATGGTAATATCTTTTTCGCCCAGCGTAATCTCAGTCTTGGTATCTTTCAGATCGTAGCGCGTGCCAACATCACGGCGAGTCTGGTCGAGGGCGTTGACCAGCTCCTGCCGATCAAAGTCGGACACAACATCAAAGGTTGACTCAGCTGCCATCGCTTCTCCTCCTTTAGTTGATGGGCGTAAAGATTTTAGTAATCACTTTGCCGGGCTGATCGGCCATTTTGGTGAATGGTGAGCCATTAAACGATAGCTCTACCGCCGCCCCATTGCCAGCTTTGACGCTGACTTCACGCTGACCACGAAATGTCTCTCGCCAGCCATTATTTTGAATCACACCGTTAACTACCGGCGCACCTTCAACGATGATCTGCATCCACGATGCATCGCCAGTAACCTGCACCACCACCTCGACCGGGGCTGACGGCGTCGGCTCGGCGGTGGCTGTCGCTGGGGCAAAGGGGGTTGTCGGATCGACTGGAAGCGCGGTTGAGCCATCAATATTGGTTGGCTGGGGGGTAAAGGTTGGCAGGGGAGCCGGTGTTGCCACGGTTGGGGTGATTGTGGTTTCGCCCACCGTGGCGATATTGGTCAAGCCCAGCGCATTCAGGGTCAGGTATCCCACCACGACCAGCGCCATTACCACCAGCACCACCGCCCAGATACTGGGGATGAAAATAGTGCTTGTGCGCGGCGGTATGGCGGCAGGAACCACCTTGATTGGGGCCGACACGCCACGTTCAGCTCGGTACATATCAATCATTTCTTCGGCGGGTAAGTTAAGATACTGGGCGTAGTTACGAATAAACCCCCGCGCATACACATCGCCAGGGAGATGATGATACTCGCCACCTTCAAGGGCTGCCAGATAGCGTTGAATAATGCGTGTTTCTGCCGCAACTTGAGCTAGGGAAACCCCACGTGCTTCGCGGGCTTCGCGTAAATAGCTGCCTAATTGACTATGTCCCGTTTGTGCCATGATCGACCTTGATTATTTTATGCATAAAATATCCCGACAGGAAATTCCAGTCGGGACCAGGACATGTCGCATTAAAGCGACAGCGTATTGGCGGAGATGAAAAAGATAACGCTTGCCCTGCCCTGCCGCAGCGCATTATACCACAGCATCACATCGTGCAACATTCAGATGCTCGCTTAATGATTAAAGGTAATTAAGAATTGTGTGAAGGCTAACTGTCACGGAAGAAGTCGATCACCTGACCGCGCTCTTCCTGGCTCACCATAACTTCCAGGAATGTCACTCGATGCCAGGGATAGATCACCGTCTGGACCCCGGAAGCCACATAGGCAACGTCCTTGCCATCACGGCGACGAAGGTTGCTAACGCGAATAAAGTTATCGCTGGGATCGGGATCGTGGTCCATTTCGGCCACAATCGGATCTTCGCCGCTCAAGTGCAGGATGACGGTTTTTGGCATCGTGATCTCCTAACTAGTTAATTCAACCCGCAGTAAGATATTGCCAAGGCGGATCTCATCGCCATGATGAAGGGGTCTAGTCGTGCCCTGGACGACTCGGTCTTTATTAAGGAACGTGCCATTTGAGCTGCCGAGATCCTCAATGAAACATGTTTCACTACGAATAGTTATCGTCGCGTGGCGCCGGGAAACCCCGGCATCCAGGCCGCCATCGGTGGAAAGATCGATATCGGGATAAAAGCTTCGGGCGCTATCCTGTCGACCGATCATAATTGGCTGATCGGTGTTGAAGCCGAGCTTGCGCCCGCTGTTGAGGATCACCACGCGCAAAATCGGCGGGGTTAGCTCTGGCGGCGCGGCAGGTGGCGGCAGAGTCGCTGCGCCTTGCTCGTCGGATGAAGATGGGACGCCCAGCGAGGTCGTGGTTTCACGAATTCGCGAGGGCAGAAACGAGGCCCCACACTCAATGCAGAAGAATGTGCCCGGTAGATTTGGGCTGTGACACGATGGACAGTTGATCATGGTGCCAATATCCTTTGCAATAGTACGATCATAGAGCTGCCGCCGATACAGGATACCCGTTATTTTCCAACCGTCCGCTCGCTGGAGATCAGCCCACGGGTGCCATACTTGATCTGCTTGCGACCCTCGTCGCTGGCGGCGCCGCTCCGCAGCAGGCGGGTGGCTTCTTCCTGGACGGTTTCCGCGAGGGCGGTCTGGCCTGACTCAAGCAGGCGGGTGCCAGCCATGCGTAGTTTTTTGGTAGCCTCTTCGATATTGCCCTGCTCGACCTGTTCCCAGGCCGAGGCCTGCAGCCGATAGGCCACGGTGCGCTCCAGCCAGTGCTTGACCACCCCATCAACATCAGCGCGAATCTGGTCGGCCGGCTTGACCGGTAGCTGCACATCGACCTGGCTCAGCAGTGGCTGGCTGCTGACGCTGGGCACCTCATAGCTCAGCTCCACCCGCATAATTGTCTGTGGCCCGAGCGGCAGCGGCGGCATGACCATCTCCAGCAGAAAGATCTGCTCATCACGCCCGATCCACTCGCCCAGCCCCAGGCGCCAGAGGGTTTCGCTATGCGCCTGGGCGGTGACCGGGGTGATAAATGGACGGACGCGATACAGCGAGCGAATCTCCGCCAGGGGATGCATATGCAGGCGCAGATCGACTTTGTGGGCCAGCACATTGTGCAGCCGCTGCAGCTCCTCGCTGAAGACCGTGACAATTTGTTGCGCGTTGGTGATGTACTCAGTGCGGCTATTTTCGGCCGCCGCAATCGTCTCCATCAGATCTTCGTTCCACTCGCTGCCGACGCCCAGAGCGGTGATGCCGATGCCCTTGGCCTGCGCCCGGCGGGCGATCTCGACACAGCGACTCTCATCGCCGTAGGTGCGGCCGTCGGTCAGCAGCACCAGCCGGCTGATGCCCCGGCTCATCATTGGGCGCGACACCTCTTGCAGCCCCATCTGCATGCCGGTGGCCATCTCGGTGCCGCCGCGGGCCTCGATCATCCCGATGGCGCGCTTGATCTGCTCTTTGTCGCCGGGGCGCTGGCACGGCACAACCACCTCGGCGCGGTCATTGAACGAGACCAGCGAGAAGTAATCCTGGCGGCCAAGCTGATTGACAACGTGGTTGCAGGCCTCCTTCACCTGGAACAGGCGCTCGCCGCGCATTGATGAGCTGCGGTCGAGAATAAAGCCCAGGTTGACTGGCAGATTTATATCGGCGTCGGGAATACCAGTAGGCGATGCTTCAATCAGCATATAGACAATCTGGGGGTCTTGACTTTGCATCAAGGCCGGCCGGCCAGGTGTGACGCGGAGCTGCACCATATTTGAACTCATAGCATACCCCTTTAGTGCGCAGCAGGGAGCGAAATCACGACTGCGCTGATGTTATCCTCTCCGCCGGCCAGATTAGCGCGCGCGATCATGCGCTGGCATGCATCGTAGGGCCAGGGCGACTCACCGATGATTATTTGCAGCTCGTCATCATCAACCATGCCCCACAGACCATCGCTGCACAGCAGCAGGTGGCTGATTCCGGCCGTCGACTGATAGATCGAGTCAACCTGCACCTGTGGGTGCTGGCCAATCGTACGATAGAGCTGGTTGCGCAACGGATGGGTGCGGGCTTCGTCAGCGCTGATCTGCTTCATGGCGATCAGGCGACCGACAGTGGAGTGATCGGTGGTGATCGGCTGAAGCCCGGCGGCAGTATAGAGGTAGGCCCGGCTGTCGCCGACGTGGGCGATATACAGGCCATCGCCCACCAGGAGCACGGCGGTACAGGTGGTGCCCATATCGCTGCCGTTTTCCTGCGCCTCTTGCCAGATGCGGGCGTTGGCTTCCTGGACCGCGCTGACCATAATCAAGGGCAGCGTATTTCCTGGCTCCTCATCAGCCATCGCCGGCAGGCTGAGCTGCTCCAGCACCGTGACCATAACGGTTTCGATCGCCCGGCGTGAGGCGATCTCACCGCCGGTATGCCCACCCATTCCATCGGCAACAACGAACAGTCCCACCGGAATATCGCTCTCACCATTGGGCAGCGACATGAGCATAGAAAAAACACTATCCTGATTTGAGCGGCGAACCCGCCCAACATCGCGGGACGCCCAGGCGGCCAGGCCGCGCACCGAGGCGATGCCCGCCACCAGCGGAGTGGTCGCCGCCAGCTGCTGGGTGCCTAGAATATTGGTCCCATCTGCCCGATCGCTCGGCGCCGCTGGAACCTGCTCAGGATCAAGTGGCGCGGTGATAACGCGGCGTGCGGCCTCGACCTGTTCCGCAGCGCTTTCCTCGCTCGACGGGGCGGGGTCGGACATGACGATATGTTCGTCGATCGCGGCCTCATCCTGCTCAACCACAGCCTGTGCTTCACTGCCCGTTTCTGAGGAGCCTCGGCGAAAAAGTTTACGAAAAAACCCCATTCGTTGGCTCCTTTAGCCCTGCAAAGCGTACACATAATGGTCAAGCGAGCCAATATAGACAATCCCATCGGCAACGGCCGGTGTCGAGACAACCGGGCCGCCACATGCATAGGTCCAGAGGGGCGTGCCCGCGCCAGCATCGAGACAATGGATCACGCCGTCGGCGCCGCCGATATAGATTTTGCCACTATCAGCCGCCGGCGAGGAGACGATCTGGGCGCCGGCGTTGTACTGCCAGACCTGCTTGCCATTTTTGATATCGACGGCATACACGTTGCCATCGATACTGCCGACAAACACCCGATTGCCCATGATCAGTGGCGACGAGTTGACATAGTGGCCCGTGCGGAACTTCCAGACCGGCCAGCCGCCCTCGATGTCAAGCGCATACAGATAGTTATCCATACAGCCCACAATCACGAGCTTATCGGTGGCGGCGGCTGACGACATAATGCCGCCGGAGAGCTTTTGTTTCCAGCGCAGCCCGCCCTTGTAGGCATCAAGACAGTAGAGGTTGCCATCGCCAGCCCCGAACGCGACGAGGCCATTGGTGATACACGCCGAGGCGCGAAACCACTGCCAGCCGCGATGCCGCCAGATCTGGCGGCCGTTGGTGCCATCAACCGCATAGAAGTGCTGATCGTCGGAGCCGAAATAGATCAGGCGATCTTCGACCCGTGGCGATGAGCGAACGGGCTTTTCGGTGCGAAAAACCCAGCGCTGCGTGCCGGTCCGGGTGTCGAAGGCATAGACATTGTTATCCTCGGACCCAACCACAACAATATCGTTCCAGACCGCTGGCGACGACGAGATGCCGCCCTCGGTGGCTTTTTTCCAGCGAAAATCGCCGCGTTTGGCATCGATGGCATACAGGTTGGTGTCGTAGCAGCCAACGTAGAGCATGCCATTGCGGACGCACGGCGATGAGCGGACTTCATCTTCGCACTGGAATTTCCAGACCAGCTCGGTCGTCTTGGCACCTTTGCGCAGTGGCGTGCCCACCGCTGGAGCTGCTGATGGTCCCGCCGTCCGTCCATGGGGCGCCAGGCCGGGGACGGTCAACAGCGCCTCACGGAACTCCTCGGCAGAAGCCCAGCGATTGGCCATATCATACTCAAGCGCCTTCATCACAACCGCTTCCATCTCAGGCGAGACGCTGGGATTGAGCTGGCGGATCGGGCGGTCGTTGAAGGTAAACGGGGTCTCCAGGCGCGGATCCGAGTTGGTTAGGAGGTGGTGCAGCGTGGCACCCAGCGCATAAATATCGCCACGGGCCTCGGCGATGCCGCGATACTGCTCTGGTGGCGAGTAGCCCTCGGTGCCGATCATGGTTCCTTTTTTGTCGCTGCGGGTGAAGATCCGGGCGATACCGAAGTCAATCAGCACAATCCGATCGTCCGGGGTGACAATCATATTCGAGGGCTTCATATCGCGGAAGATAATTGGCTCGGGGGTGTGGTTGTGGAGATACAGCAGCACATCGCAGATCTGCAGCGCCCAGTGGCCGACCCGCTGCTCGTCGAGCGGGCTGTTGGTCTGCTCAAGCACCGTCTCCAGATCGCTGCCGTGGATCAGTTCCATGACCACGTAGGCCTGGCCACCTTCCTCGAAAAAGTCGTAGACCTTGGGGATATTGGGGTGATTGAGGGTCGCCAGCAGCCCGGACTCACGCTCGAAATTTTTCAGACTAAGCATCCGGGTCTGCGAGTCAGGTGAGCTCTGGAACATTTCCTTAACTGCACAAAAACGAGCTACATCTTTAAAGCGCAGATCGCGGCCGCGATACACGACGCTCATGCCGCCGACACCGAGGACGCCCTCGATCTGGTAGCGACCCTCCAGCACGGTACCATTTGCCAGGGTTGGTGATTTGGTCGCCTGATCCTGCTGTTTTTTCATGCCCGCTGTGCCTGGTATCCGCGTTGCATCGGCCGCTGGAGCACGGCTGCGAATGTCCTCGGTCCCCAGGCGCGAAACCCCCTTCAGCACATTGCCGATCCCACGGGTGGCATCGTGTGCGCGCACCGCCGGAGTGGCAGGTGCAATGTTGCGAGTTGAGTCATCGGCCGCCGGTGGAGCAGGATTGATGTTGCGGGTTGAGTCGTCGGGTAGGCGATTCGCATCTGGAGCCTGGGTTGGATCAGTCAGACCACGAGTCGCATCGGAACGTAACGTACCAGCTTTTTTGATTAACGCCATACAACCCCCCTTGGAGAGAGTAAGTAGTTTTGGTTGATGGGGCGGCTAGCACGGGCGAGGCGGCGGCGAACAAGAAAGAAAAAAGAACAGAATGGAGTGGCCACTCACACGTTGCAAACACCCAAGCAAACCCAAGACACAATGGAAGAATAATGGTGGCTGAAACGGTCAACCAGGATTGTTGGTCCTTATTACACGGCATGGTATAAAGGCTGTCCATCTATTATACGAGAACGTGCACCTTGCAGCAAGGCGGGTCCTGGGCGAATTTGCTGGAATCCACCGTTGGGCTAGCCTAAAACGACCAGCGCCGCCGGCGCAGCGACACACTCTGGACCATTCCAATGCTGGCCAGCACTGTCAGCGTAAAGGAGCCGCCGTAGCTCAGGAAGGGCAGCGGAATCCCAGTCATTGGCATCATGATCAGGTTCATGCCCATATTCTCAAGGCAGTGAACCAGCAGCAGACCACCGATCCCGGCGGCCAGCAGGCGGCCAAACGGGTCGCGGGCATGCTCCACCACGCGCCAGATCTGCCAGATGATGATTAGCTGGAGCACAATCACAGTGGCTGCGCCGATAAAACCAAGCTCTTCGGCGGTGACGGCAAAAATGAAATCGCTTTCCTGCACCGGCAGGTAGTTGAACTGGCTTTGAATGCCCCGATTTAGCCCCATCCCACCAATTCCGCCATTGCCAATCGCCAGCCGGGCCTGAATGGTTTGCCAGCAGGCGCGGGCATAAAAGACCGGATCGGTATCGCAGCGCTCGGGGGTGAGAAAAACACTCAGCCGATCGCGCTGGTAGACCTTGAGGACGTTGGTCCAGGCCCACACCGCGCTGGGTGCCGCAATCAGGGTCAGCAGCAGAAACTGATACCAGCGGGTGTTGGCGACAAAGGCCATCACCAGCCAGATGCCCACAATCACCATCGCCGAGCCAAAGTCGGGCTGGAGCAGCACCAGTCCCAGCGGCGGCATAATCAGCAGCAGCGATAGCAGCAGGGCCTGCCAGGTTCCCGGCGCATCAGCCCGCTTGCTCCAAAACGCCGCCAGGGCAATAATCACCACCAGCTTGGCCGGCTCGGTGGGCTGAAACGCCAGCTGGCTGGAGCCGATCCAGCTTTGGGCGCCGCCCTTAACTTGCCCCAGCGCGATCACGGCGACCAGCGTCAGCATCGCCAGGCCGTAGAGTGGCAGCGCCAGCGGACGGAGCATCTGATAGTCGATAAAGCTGAGGATGAACAGAATGGGAACGCCCACGCCGATCCAGACCAGATGTTTGGCAAAGCTGGAGCCGAGCGAAAAGCTCAAGACCCCGTTGGCACCCACTGTGGTGCTGTAGATCATCGGGATGCTAATGGCGAGCAGCAGCAGCACTGCCAGAAGGAGCATGGGATTGTATTCGCGCCAGCCGCGCGCACGGAGTGAGGTGGACATAAGATTGTTTCCTTAATTAATTGGGCTGCATCATAGCATGATGCGCTGGCTTCGACAACCAGAGGATACTTGCGCCAACGGGTAGCGCCTCGTGTATAATTGTTTCAGAATACGGTTATGTTTGAGTCACTTATCAAGCACCAGAAAGGGTGGGCAACCATGCAACCACCAGCCGAATTACCACGTAAACGCGGGGAAACAGCCAATAAGACATCGCTGGTGCTGGTCCATGCCCACGCTATTTTCCGGGAAGGGCTGCGCTATCATTTTGCAGCAGCGCCGCACTATAAAATTACTGGTGAAGCCAGCAATGGCCAGCAAGCTATTCGGCTGGTCGACTACAGCAACCCCGATATTATTGTGATGGATGTCGATCTGCCGGGGATCAATGGGATTGAGGTTGCCCGGACGGTGAAGCTCAATCACCCTAATATTGGCGTGGTTCTGCTGAGCGATCTGAACAACCACGATGGGATTGTGAAGTCGCTGCGGGCCGGCGTGGCCGCCTATCTGTCACGGACAATCTCCTGGGATGACCTGCTGGTCGCCGTGGATATGGTGCGGATGGGCAACTATCCGATCAATGAGCTGGTGCTGAACGATCCGGCGGTGGCAGCGGCGGTGATGGATGCGTTTCGCCAGCTCACGGTCGACTCGCATACTGAGCATGTCTATTCGCCAATGTCGCCACGGGAGATCGAGGTGCTGGAGCTGGTCGCCGCCGGCCAAACGAATAAAGAGATCGCGGTGCGCCTTGAGATCAGCAATCAGACGGTTAAGAATCATATTTCCTCCATTCTGCGTAAGTTAGCGGTCAATGACCGCACGCAAGCGGTGGTGTTTGCGTTGCAACGTGGCTGGATTCGGGTCTTGCCAGGTGAAGGCGCGACCAACGGCCTGTAAGGAGCCTCTATTGATGGTGTCGACTCGGCGATTTTCGCTTGTGCTGGTATTTTTGCTGTTGGCGGCCTGCCAGCAGCAAGTCCAGCCAACGCCTAAGCCTATTCCAAATGAACTCACGGCGATTGCGCTTACTCCTACCGCCACGCTGACGCCCGCACCTACGGCCACCGAGACGCCGCTGCCAGCGACCGCAACCATCCCGCCAACGGTTGGTCCTTCGCCGACAGTCGGGCCTTCGCCAACGGTTGGTCCTTCGCCGACCCCGCTTACGCCAACGCCAGCCGCCAGCCTGCAGCAGTTTTCGTACTGCGATACGCCATTTGGCCCCGCCTCAGATGAGCGTTTCTCGGCCAGCCTGCGCAATCTCACGATCGCGCGATCCAGCCTGGGCGACCAGTTTATTCTCGAGTTCGACCAGCAGCGCGGTCCAGTCAGCGGCAAGGTTGTGTGTATTCAGCCTGGTGCGGCCAGCGTGCTTGGCGCCACCGAGACTCTGTCAAGCGTCCTGCGAATCGAGCTGCCGCTGTGGCAGCAGGATGCAGCCTGGGCTGCCTCGGCCCTGACCGTGACCCAGGCCGTGCGCGTTGATGCGGCCAGCCATATCGAGTCGGTCGTGGTGCAGGCGATGCCCGATCGCAGCGCCGGTGTGGTTTTCGAGCTTGGGCTTGATGCAACCGTGGCCTTTAGCGCCAAGCTGGAAGGTAATCGGCTGGTGATTCAGCTGGCTGATGCGCCCACCGAGCCGCTCGGCGCCGATCCGCTTGGCACCGCCCAGGGCCGGCCGCTGCCACCGGTGCAGCCGCTGGTGTTTGGTCGCGCTGGCGATATCCTTAAGTTCGAACAGGGCGGCGTGCAGATTATCAGCAGCACGCTGGCGCTGGAGACCGACGTCGCCCTGAGCCCTGACCGCGCCCGAATGGCGTTCTGTCGCACTGCCCCGGATGCCCTGGCCGACCAGGGCGCGCTGTGGGTCAGCGATCTTGACGGCAGCAATGAGCAGCTGCTGGCCGATGTCGGCGGCTGTCTCGACCCGGCCTGGTCGTTTGATGGCAGCGCGGTCTGGTTTGTGGCCCCGTGGAGCGCCGCGCCGCCGGTGAGCTACCGGCTGTGGACGGTATCGACCGCTGGCGGCGACCCCAACCCTAAATCCAGCCTCGATGAGTGGAGCCGCCGCATGCCCCAGCCATTGCCTGACGGTGATGTGCTGAGCGTCGGCAGCGGCGAGGGCGGACGCAGTGTGCTGCTCTTGACCAACTCCGAGACCGGGGTGTCGCGGTTGGTCGGCCAGTCCAGCCTGGGCGCCTACGCCAGTATCGGCACCGCCCTGCTCAACCCGGCCGGCACCCAGATTGCGGTCGAGGCCGTGCGGGCCGATGGTGGCGCTGATGTGCTGCTGCTCGATCGGCGCGGACGGGTGCTGCGGAGCATCACTGGCAGCTGGTGGAATCGCCCGCTGGCCTGGAGCACCGATGGCACGCTCTATTATCTGGTGACAACCTGCCGGGCCGGACTGGTGCTCTCGTATGAGCTGCACAGCCTGAAGGGCAGCAGCGATACCACGATCGTCAGCGGTGGCTCGCTCGGCGATATTGGAGCTGCCGTGGCCACCGATGAAGGGCTGGTGTACGTGCGGGCAACCGAAGGCGGCCTGGCGGTCCGTGGCCCTGAGCCGCTGATCGCCGGGCCTAGCGAGCTGTGGATTATCGAGACGCAGTCGGGGAGTCGCTCGCCGCTGATCTCGGTCTCGGACGGTATCACGCTGCTGCGCTAGATCTCGCCAGCGCACCGAGTCACGCGAGGGCAAGCACGCGCTTGCCCTCTTGCTATGCACCAGGTCAACGAAATTGGAGAGATAGCTGATGATTCAGGCGATGTATGACTCGAAAAACGGCCAGACCCGCGCCATCAAATCGGTCCCTGACCTCAAGGAGCTGTTGGCGTTGGCCGATGGGGTTATTTGGGTGCATCTGCAGCAGAGTGAGCACCACGAATATGAAGCGGTGCTGCGCGATGTGTTTAATTTTCATCCGCTGACGATCGAAGATACGCTCAGCCACGGCTATCAGCCGCCGAAGGTCGATGATTTTGGCAGCTATCTGTTTGTGATTGTCCACGCGATCACCAGCAATGATACGTTGTCGGAGCTGGCCACCGAGGAGCTGAACTGCTTTCTGGGGGCTAATTTTCTGGTCACTGCCTGCCACGGCGCGACGATCAGGCCGGTCGAGCGGGTATGGGAGCGGGTCAAGCGCGACGAGCGAATTATCGAAAAGGGCGCCGATTTTCTGCTGCACACTGTGCTCGATGCGGTGGTCGATGATTTTCTGCCCTTTCTGGATCGGATTGACGAAGAGGTTGGGCGCCTGGAGGATCAAATTATCCTCGATCCGCAGCCGACGGCGATGCGGCGGGTGCTGGAGCTGAAGCACAGCATTTTGGCGCTCCGCCGGGTTACTTCCCCACAGCGCGAGGTGATGCAGCGCCTGAGCCGGGGCGAGTTTGGGCTGCTGAGCGAGCATTCGCGGATCTATTTCCGCGATGTCTACGATCATCTGGTGCGGATCAACGACCTGAGCGAGGGTGTGCGCGATGTGGTCGGCAGCACGCTTGACACATATCTGTCAGTCTCATCAAATAAGTTGAACGAAGTGATGAAGGCGCTGACGATTGTGAGCACAATTTTTCTCCCGCTGACCCTGGTGACCTCGCTGTACGGCATGAACTTCGATCTGATGCCGGAGCTGCACTGGCGCTACGGCTACCTGATGGTCTGGGTGATTATGGGTCTGGTTATTGCTGGTATGTTGTGGTTCTTCCGGCGCCGGCGTTGGCTCTAATAGGTTAAACAAACCGGCGGGCGGCGGCGTATAATCACTACATCTGCCATCCTTGTCTGGTCCAGGCTGGGCGCTGGCTCCACCGAAATACCGATGGATCGGCCGGCTTGGTTGTGGTATGCTGCCATAACGCATTGCAGCAATTGGGCTGCGCCAATAAATAATCACCTACCAAAGGAGCTTTTATGTCGCGTCGCAAGGTGCGATTGTTTTTTTGTCTGCTGTTCGTCGCAATCGTGGTGGTTCACAAGAGCCATCGTAGTCCGGTGCTGGTGGCGGCCGCGCCACTCGTGCTCGATCAGGCCGCGCCACCCCGGCTGCGCTCGTACATTGTGGCCGGTGCGCCGATGATCAAGCGCTGGCCGAGCGCCACGGACGTTTTCTATCGCGCCGGGAGACCCTATCCGACCGCGCTGCCGAAACCATATGTCGACCCGGCATTTGAGCTGGAGATGCTGCGCCTGCGCCCGACGCTGCTTGCCAGCGCTGAGCGGCACAATCGGCAGGCGGTGACCGGACTGCGCGACGACGAATTTGCGGTGTTGCTGGCTGCCCAGCTCTATTTTGAGTACAACAGCACCCTGGCCACCCGCAGCAAACTTGGTCGTGTGGTTACACCGGTCTATCAGGAAGCCCAGGGTGTGGCCAATGCGATCGGCATGGGCAATTTCAGCGTCTGGCCGGCCAACCTGCGCCCTTCAGTGGCGGCCAGCCTGCTACGCGCTGAGATGCCCTATATCAACGCGCTCGATCGGCCGGCCATCCGCCGGATTCCGCTCAAAATCCACGGCAGCCGTCTGCAGCCCCTGCTGGCGGAGCGCGGGCCCAACTGGCAGCCAAGCGATAGCGCGGTTGCCGCCGAGATCGATCAGCCAAATCTGGCGGTCGAGTATCTGGCGGCCAACTTCGAGGTCGCCAGCTATCGCGCCCAGTTCGACTGGGCCCCGATCTCGTGGATGACCTTTGCGGCCTGGCATAACCAGGGGGTGGTCAGCCCGGCGCATATTGCCAGCAATGGCCAGCTGGCCCAGGTGCTGGCAACCATTGAGACCTATATTCCGGCCGCAATGCACCTGGTCAATGTCCCGTCGCCGCCAGCCTTCACCGGGGTGCCGCTGGAACAGTAGCCGCTCACCACAACACTGGAAAGGTACTGTTATGTCGGTTGAAATTCTGAATGATCTGCCGTATGGTGCGGCAGGTAAATTTTTGCTCTTCCTCGACCTATATCGGCCCGATCCGCTCCCAGCCGAGCCACTGCCGGTGGTGATCTACATTCACGGCGGCGGCTGGCGCCAGGGCGATAAAGCCTTGAGCCGACCGCCGATGCTGGTGGAGAGCGGGCGCTACATTGTGGCCTGCATCAACTATCGGCTCAGCGATCAGGCCATCTTCCCGGCCCAGCTCCACGACTGCAAGGCCGCTGTTCGCTGGCTGCGCGCCAATGCGCAGCGCTATGGCATTGATGGCCGGCGGATTGGGACCTGGGGCTACTCGGCCGGCGGCCATCTGGCGGCGCTGCTGGGGGCCACCGGCGGTGCCGCCGAGCTTGAGGGCGCCTGCGGCTCGCCAGAGCACAGCAGCGCTGTTCAGGCCGTGGTAGCTGTCGCCGCGCCGTCGGACCTGAGTCGCATGGGCGGCTGGCACGACGAGCCCGACTCGCCGGAGGCGCTGCTGGTTGGCGGGCCGCTCAGCGAGCGCAGCGATCTGGTGCAGCAGGCCAACCCGCTGCGCTATGTCGCTGCCACCACCCCGCCATTTCTGCTGATCCACGGCGAAGATGATGATACTGTCCCGTTGAGCCAGAGCCAGCTGCTTTATGCCGCCTTGCTTGAGGCTGGCGCGACGGCCAGCTTTGTGCGGATGGCCCGCTCAGGCCATAACTTTGGCCTGAGCAGCCCGCACTTCAGCCTGATCACCAGCCGGATCCAAACCTTTTTTGACACCTATCTTGCGGGCAACTGATCCACGACACCCGCAGGCGGATACCCGCACGAAGGAACACGAAGCCAAGGGAATATTTGAATTGGTCACTGCCTGACGAATTGCCACGAACAGCATCACTTTTCGGGCCGGCTACCCGCCTGCGGGTGGCATACTCGTTGTGGATTAGTTGCAAGCTCAGCATTGACAAACCTTCGGTTCATCTCTACAATCTGGCGCAAGCCAACATCGTTATGCAAACTCCCCTCGTATCCCCACTACGGGCTTATCACGCACGGTGGCAGGTGATGACTTTGGTGTTGAAACAATGTCCGGTTGGCAGCCGTCTGAATTAACGATCTTCATAAGTAAACAGAAAGGCACATCTATGCGTTCCTCCTTTGTGCAAACCGTGGCTCCGCTGTGGCATACCTACAGCTCACCTGGCGCGCCGCTGCGCTCAACCAGCGACCGCGCAATGCGGGTGATCTATGGTCTCTGGCTCACCGCATTTATCCTGAAGCTGATCGGCTCGGGCTGGGATATCGCCTGGCACTTCCACTACCTGCGCGATGATATGGCGCCGCCGCATATCATCAATACGATTGGCACCATGCTGGCGGTTGGGCTGGCGATGTTCCACACCTGGACCGGCTACGGCGTCGATCGGCTTAGTCTGCGGCTGATCCAGGCCGGCGTCGGCACATTTTTGCTGGCGATCCCGCTGGACCTGATCAACCATCGCCTCTTTGGGCTGGATATTACCGCCTGGAGCCCCACCCACGCCATGCTGTATCTCGGCACCGCCGTGATGATTATGGGCGTGCTGCGCGGCTGGTGGCTGCTTGGCCCGGCCGGCAAGCTGTACACCACCCTGGCGCTCGGCTTCTGGGCCTTTCTGCTTGAGGATGTGATGTTCCCGATCGGCCAGCAGGAGTATGGCGTGCTGGCGCTCGATGCCTTAAAGAAAGGTCAGTCCACCGCTGCTCCTGAGCTGGTGGCCGCCGCTGGGATAAATCCCGAACTCTTCATTGTGCCGGTGCCCGGCTGGGTTTATCCGCTGTGGATGATCCTGACGGTGACGATGGTGCTGCTGGCCGCACGGATCGTGATTGGCAAGCGCTGGACAGCCACCACAGTCACCGGGCTGTATCTGGCCTATCGGCTCGGCTCGTACTACCTGTTGGTGGCCGGCGGCTTCCCACCCTCGTATATTCCGATGATGCTGCTGGGGGTGGCGGTTGCGATTGATGTTGCGGTGAGTATGAAGTTGCACACGGTGATTGCGGTCCCGCTTGTGCTGACGGCCTACTACGGCGGCGCCTATCTGACCAAGCAATTTACCCAGATGCCCGATTTTCCAATTCTTAGCATGCCGATTATCGGCGTGCTGCTGCTGGGGATCTGGGCGGGCGCCAGTTGGATCCAGACCAGCACGCTGGTGGCTCGCTGGAGCCGCCCGGTTTAGGGGCGGCTACGGAGACCCGCCGTCCATATTCGGGATATTTCCATCACGCCAGACGCGCTGAGTGCACGCTCAGCGCGTCGGTTTTTTAGCTGTGGGAGTGGGCGGCCAGTTGCTGGTCGAGCCAGTCGACGGTGTCGCGAGCGATCTCGTCCTCGCGGGTGACATAGAAATGGTCGGCCCACTTGAGCAGCTGCCAGGTCTTGGGCTCGCTGGCCTGCTCAAAGGCGGTGCGGGTCTCGATGAGGTCAAAGAACTGATCACGCTCGGCCACCAGCACCAGCAGCGGACCGTGCGGCCCGGACGCGTTCTCGCTGATCCCGCTGGGCTTGGGGGTGACCGCCACGGTGGCGGCAATCCCGGCATCGTGGCGCATCTGGCGCAGCACCCGCTCGGCCCCGAACGACCAGCCAATCAGGCCGACCGGCGAGTCGGGCGCCCGTCGCCGGGCCTCGGCCACCGCGCCCTGGAGATCGGCGTCCTCGCCGGCGCCGCCGCTGAACGTGCCGGCGCTGTGGCCGACGCCGCGCGAGTTGTAGCGCAAAATCCCCCAGCCGCGCTCTCGCAGCACCTTGTAGGTGGCAAAAATCGCCCGCTGATCCATGTTCGACATCGGCGGAAAGTGGTGGGCCAGCACCGCCACCGGCCCGCCTGGGGCGGCCGGATCGACCCAGCGCCCTTCGAGCAGGGTCTCGTTATCGGCGGAGGTAAAATTGATCGAGTGTTGGGTTTGCATTGCTCTTTTCAACCTTGTGCTTAATTGCAGGCGCTCACGCATTGAGCGTAGTGTATCGTACCATTGTTAGTGCTTTATCATAGGTGTGTTGACGGCTGTTCCGTTGGTTGAGCCTGTCGAAGCCACACCAGCGGGGATCCGACAGGCTCAGCCAACGATTTCGATGCTTGACGATACAAGCTGCTAGCGGCTGCTCGTGGCTGGGAGTGCGCTACGATGGCGGCGATTCATTTTAGGAGGTCTTATGGGCTACTCTGAGCATACTGCGCACGCTGCCGAGCGCGACGCGCCAATTCGCTGTGCGATTATTACGATTAGCGATACCCGCACCACCGAGACCGACACCAGCGGGGCGGCCATTCGGGAGCTGCTGACGGCAGCGGGCCATAGCGTGGTCCACTACCAGATTGTGCCCGATGAGCCTGAGCAGCTGGCCGAAGCGGTGCAGCTGCTGGTTACCGGCAAGGGCTGCGAGGCGATTTTGACCAATGGCGGCACCGGGATCGCCCGCCGCGATGCCACGATCGAGGCGATTGAGCCCCTGCTGGATAAGAAGTTGCCTGGCTTTGGCGAGCTGTTTCGTATGCTGTCCTACGCCGATATTGGCGCCGGGGCCATGCTATCGCGGGCGACCGCCGGCATTGCAGGCCGCACGCTGGTGTTCTGTATGCCCGGCTCGACCGGCGCCGTGCGGCTGGCCCTGGAGAAACTCATCCTGCCGGAGATCGCCCACCTGGCCTGGGAGCTGATTCGCCAGTAGTGCGGCGGATGCTCTGGCGCCTGGCCCGCAGGCGCAGCCCGGCCCCGGCCACCAGCAGCAGCCCAGCCAGCCAGCGCCACCACCCTCGCGGCAGGTCGGCGGCGCCGGTGTCGGGTAGCCCGCCGACAATCCCCAGGTCAGGCAGGCCGCGCAGCTGGATGCGCACAGTGGAGTCGTAGCGACCAACGATGCCGACGGCGCTGATCGGTGCGCCTTTGCGGTAGCGCGGCTTTTTCATGCCCGTCGGCGGGTGCAGGCGCACCGTCGCGCCATCGCTGGTGCGAATCAGCAGGTCGCGGCCCGCCGCCTTGAGGTAGGTGCCGCGCACCTGCACCAGCCGCCCAACCTGCGCCAGCGTGATCGCCGCCCCACTGGTGCTGGCCGGCGGCACCGCCTTGCCCCCGCTCACCAGCACCAGATCCGCCAGTGTGTTGACCTTGAGCTGCTGCTCGCCGTGGTAGGTCGAGCGCTTGCCCCGCACCATAATCCGCTGCCCCGGCTCCAGCGCAGGCCACTCAACCTTGGACTTGAGCAAAATCATCACGCCGGCGCTGGCATCCTGCACATACAGGGCGTTTTTGCGCAGCACGCTCGGGCGCACCGTGACGATCCCGGAGATCGCCACGGTCGCGGTGAGCGGCAGCCCGCCTAGCGCGGCAATCGGCAGCGTCGCTCCAAAAGGCTGGCCAGCGCGGCCGCCC
>JACCRK010000348.1 GCA_013813565.1 Herpetosiphonaceae bacterium | reverse complement strand
CCCCCGCTGCTCCTCGCTCTCTCCGTACGCTAGCTAGTGGGAGAAGCTCAAGAAGAATGGTGGGAAGGTCAGGAGCAGACCAATCAGGGTCAAAACCCCGCCAATGATCAGGCTCTTCTTCAGATCCATATTCTTTTCCCGCCACATATAGTGCATTACGGCCCAGGCGATGAAATAGATGATCACGCCATAGCCGGTCTTGCCTGAAAGCGGGCCAACGCCAGCATCCCACTGCAAAAACGATTTGAGTCCGGCGCTGAGCTCTGCGCCTGTGGTGAAGATACCAATTGCCAAACAGCCAACGCCAGCGGATATAAAGGCGGCGGCAGCCGGGCCGGTGGTCACAGCGGCGACGGTGCTGGCCTTGGTCGATTTAACGGCGGAAGTCTTTTGAGCGGTATTAATTGCCATGATCTGCCTCGCTAGTATTTATCATATATAATTCTTCGTCCGACGATCCGCCAGCCTACAGAATTGGCGCGGCCTTGGTGATGAAGGCGCCCAGGGCGCCGGCAATGCCGGCGGTGGCAAATGACACGATAAAGACAACAATCAGTGATTTGCGCAGGAACGGCATCTCGGGCAGCTGATCGCGGTAGCGCCAGACGACATAGGCGACCGCCGTAGCCATAATTGGCGAGAACCAGGCGACATGCTCTTTCCACTCCATGCCAAACTCATGCCAGAAGACTAGGTTTTCATTGGCCAGCAGGTAGTTGCGGGGGAACTCGCGCAGCGCCTCGCCAGTCACGCCGGCCGGTGCTTTGGCCCGATACCAGGGATAGACAATCCAGGTGCCGGTCAGCACCGTGCCCCAGGCCGCCAGCGCCATAACCCAGGTGCCAGCAACCAGTCGGCGCGACCGCTCGCGGAGACCGGTGACGGTGACCCACTCGGGGCGCAGGCTATACAAGCCCGCGAGTCCACCAGCAAAGGCGAGCAAAAATGCCGCGCCCAAACCCATCCCGTGAATAACGGTCCAAATTTCACGACCTGTCATGTCCGTTTCTCCTTATAGAGAATTGATTAGAGAATGATGAGTTGACTGGAGCTATCGTAGCGCTAGTGAGTGGAGTTGTGTGTGGTGCTTTGTACACAACAGGTGGTGATTCTTACGAGGTTGTGGCGGGAAGATGGTGATGTGTGGAGGGTGCTGATCAGCTGAAAAGGGCTAGAGCAATGCAGAACGTCTCTAGCCCGCTGGTCGCAGCGCGGCACCGCAACAATTAGCTGGCTTTTTCCGGCACCAGGTCGGGCAGCAGCTTGGTGCAAATAATGAGTGTGCCGAGCGCCAGGCCCAGGCTGGCCAGGCGGGGATAGCCGGCCAGCGCCGCCGCCCCAGGTGCCAGCAGCACCATCACCAGGGCCGCCGCCGTGCTGCGCTTGAGCCCGAAGATAATCGCCGCGCCAGTCAGCAGCACCGGGGCCACGATCAGCGGCGTCAGCACGGCCATCAGGCCCAGCCCGCTGGCCAGCCCCTGACCGCCAACGTGCAGCGCGGCCATGCGCCAGCCGGGCCACGGGCGCCGCAGCGCTCTGGCGATCATATACAGCGAGTAGCAGTGCCCCAGCACGACCCCGACGCCCAGCGCCAGCACCGCCCAGGCATCGGCCCCCAGCCCACGGGCCAGCAGCATCGGCAGCGCGGCCTTGAGGGCATCCAGCAGCAGCACGCTGGCTCCAGCCAATGGCCCGCCAACCCGCAGCGAGTTGCGGGCGCCGACATTGCCCGATCCAGTGGTGCGAACGTCCCGGCCATGCAGCAGCAGCACCACCGGCACGGCAAACGGAATACCGCCGATCAGATAGCCGGCCAGGACAAATAATTCCAGCATAGAAGCCTCACGGGATCCAATACAGCTGTGGGGTAAAGCTAGAAGCGTATTATACCCGAGAGCGTTCGCCATCGATCGCCTGGATCGAAAAACCTGCCAGGCCGGGGCCTGACAGGTTCGGAGCAGGGGTGATGGCGAACGCTACTTGGCGTTTCTGGTCAACGTCTGAATCGCCCGGATGGCAACCTGCTCCCAGATTCGATCCGGCTCGTGGGCCAGACAGTCCCGATAGCCCTGGAGGGCCTCTTCGTTTCGGCCAAGCTCGCGATAGGCGTCGGCGCGGTAGCAGTAGCCCATATAGCGGCCGGGGTGGTTGTTGATCACGGTTGTGAAGTCGGCGACGGCGCCCTCGATATCACCAGTTCGCAGCGCCACGCCCCAGCGGCTATCAAACGGTGTCTCGTTGCTGATGCTCCAGTCCATCGCAGCGTTGAAGTTGTCCTGCGCCTCGGCCCAGTGACCGTTGAGCATCAGCGCCTCGCCCTCTTTTAGATAGGTGGCGGTGACCATGCCACGGCCGATCAGCGTTGCCGGATAGCATAGCGTCACCAGCAGCACGGTGATAATCAGCAATGGGCCAAGCTGGATCCGCTGGCGCAGATTGTAGCGCACCGGCGGCAATGGGGGTAAACCGCGTTCACGATTGGTTGTCTGAGTGGTCATTCTTCATCCTCCTTAGCCTTGGTTGGCTGGGCCCGTGGATGGGCCGCTAAATATATTCGTCGCGCTTGCTGTTGACTAATATGGGTATAAAGCTGGGTCGTGGCCAGGTTGGCGTGTCCGAGCAGCTCCTGAACCACCCGCAGGTCGGCGCCGCCATCAAGCAGATGGGTGGCAAACGTATGCCGCAGCGTATGGGGCGATATCGGTCGGGTGATGCCGGCCCGCTGCGCATAGTCGCTGACCAGAATCCGCACGCTGCGATCGGAGAGCCGCCCGCCGCGCCGATGGATGAACAGGGCGCCGCTGCTTTTCTGGCCGGCCAGCTCCGGGCGCGCATGCGCGATGTAGGTTTTCAGCGCAATGATCGCCAGCTCGCCGAGAACGACAATCCGCTCCTTGTTGCCCTTGCCCCAGATGCGCGCCTCGGCTCGGCCCCAGTCGATGCCGTTGAAGTCCAGCGCCACCAGCTCGCTGACCCGCAGGCCGGCCGCATACAGCAGCTCCAGGATCGCCCGGTCGCGCCGCCCCACCGCCGTGGTCACGTCGGGCGCCGCCAGCAGGCCGGCCATCTCGTGGACGGTCAGGGCATTCGGCAGCCGCTCGCCACGCCGGGGTGTCAGAACATGCTGGGCAGGGTTGCGCACGACCTCGGCCTCGCGCTGGGCGTAGCGAAAAAACGAGCGCAGGCAGGCCAGCTTGCGGGCGATCGAGGCCCGCGCCGCCCCTGCCGCCTGTAGATGCACCACGTACCGCCGCAGGGTGTAGCGGTCGGTCTGTCGCCACGCCAGCTCATCGGCGGCGAGAAATTCGCCAAACTGGGCCAGGTCGCTGGCGTATGCATCGAGGGTGTGGGGCGAGACATTGCGCTCGGCCCGCAGATAGCGCAGAAAACGGGTTGTCGCCGCCTGGATTGTCATTCGTTCAGATCCACCTGGCTAATAAAGTGCTCCAGATTGGACAGCTTCAGCTCGGCCAGCAGCGCCGCCGGCAGCTCGATAATCCCAATCTGATGTTCGTAGGCGGCGACATGTTTGAGCAGCAGCAGGGCGACAACTTTGGTGTGCTGCGGGCTCATCTGCACGCGGGCCACCGGGGTTATCGTTGGTGGGGTGGCGCGTGGGTCATCGACCCGCCCAAACTCCAGCGTGAAGTCGTAGATGCCGACGTGGAGCTGCGCCTGGTTGGCGTACTGGGCGGTGGTTTCAGTCTGATCGTTCATTATGTGTTCCTTACTCTAGACAATCGTTGAGACTATCATCTTATACCCCAGTAGCATCAATCGGGCCAAATAGCTATTCAAGTTATTTATGTGCGGTTTATTTGCTATTTTATATCAACTGATTTGATATAAAATCATACTTTAGATGGATAAACTTCTACTTATATCACTTCCGGTGGCGGCGAAAGGTTCAACGGCCTGCCTCGTGCTACAATAGCGGCGCCACTCTACAATTCTGTGAGAACTGCAATGACCAACAGCGACGATCAACCCGCCCCCCATCCGCGCAATCGCCTGAATGCGCTGACTGGCCGCGAGTGGCTGTATGCCACCCGCTCGGTCGCGCTCAGCGGAGCCCCGCCCGAGCCACTGAACGACCTGTCGCCGGATGAGTGGGCCGCCTGGACGGCGCCAGTCCTCCCGACGGCCTACCCAACCCGTGGCCCGGCGGCGGCGGCCCACCACATTCGGCGGCTCCACCCCTCGCCCAAGCCGCCCGCGCTGATGGCCGAGGTGATCCGCTTCTTTACCAAGCCCGGCGCCGCCGTGCTCGACCCCTTCGCCGGGGTCGGCGGCACCCTGCTGGCGTGTAGCATGACCGGGCGGGCGGGCACCGGGATCGATCTTTCCGCCGAGTATATTGGGCTGTACCAGGCGGCGGCGGCGGAGCTGAAGCTGGAGATCCTGCCGCTGCTGCACGGCGATGCCCGCGAGATCCTCAGCCAGCCAGCCATCACCGGGCAGACCTTTGACCTGGTGCTGACCGACCCGCCCTACAGCTCGATGCTCAGCCGCGCCAGGACCGGCCAGCGCCGCAAGCAGGGCCGCGGCGCCGCCACCCCGTTCACCGACGATCCGGCCGACCTGGGCAACCTGGACTACCCGGCCTTTTTGCAGGATCTGCGCAGCATCGTCGCGGCGGCGGTCCAGCCGCTGCGGGTTGGCGGCCACCTGGTGCTGTTCGTCAAAGACCTCCAGCCAACCCCGGAGCACCACAATATGCTGCACGCCGATGTGGTCGCGGCCCTGTATGAGCTGCGGGAGCTGCGCTACCGGGGCTATCGGATCTGGTACGATCAAAGCGCGATGCTGTATCCATTTGGCTACCCCTACAGCTTTGTCGCCAACCAGGTCCATCAGTTTATGTTGATTTTCCAGAAGCAGGCGCTGAATAGCGAGGAGCAGACCCAATGAGCAATGGCTGGGCGGTGGTGACCGGCGGGGCGAAGCGGCTGGGGAAGGCGATTGCCCTGGAGCTGGCGCGGGCCGGCTACGATCTGGTGATCCACTACAATAGTTCGAGCGCGGAGGCGGCGGCGACGGTCGGCGCGATCGAGGCGCTGGGCCAGCAGGCCTGGGCGATCCCGGCCGATCTGCGCGATGTCGGGGCGATTGACGCGCTGTTCGCCACGATCGCCGAGCGCTGTGGCAGCCTGGCCGTGCTGGTCAACAGCGCCGCCGATTTTCCGCGCACGCCGGTTGGCGAGGTCACGGTCGAGCAGTGGGACAGCCTGATGGCGCTCAACGCCCGTGCGCCATTTTTCTGCGCCCAGCACGCCGCGAAGCTTATGTCAAGCGGCGGGGTGGTTGTGAATCTGGCCGATGTCGGCGGCGAGCTGGCCTGGCCGAGCTACGTGCCCTACGGCATGAGCAAGGCCGCCATCCTGATGCTGACCAAGGGCCTGGCGGTGGCGCTGGCCCCGACGATTCGGGTGGGCGGGGTGGCGCCCGGCGCGGCGTTGCTGCCCGACGACTGGGACAGCCCCGCGCCAACCGCCCGCGTCCCGCTGAAGCGCGTCGGCACCGCCGAGGACATCGCCCGCGCCGTGCGCTTCATCGTCGAGTCGCCCTACCTGACCGGCGAGACGATCTTCGTCGATGGCGGCCGCCGCTGGGGGTAGCAAGGAGAAGTAATTGTATGGCAACTGATATTGGTGAACATATTGTTGGTGCATACCTCAAGCTAATCAAGCACTGCGATATTATTGACTACAATGCACGAACACCAGGAGGCGGATTAGTAGGGCTAAATGAGCTAGATGTCATTGGTCTGGATTTCAAAAGCAAGACGGCATATCTCTGTGAAGTCACCACGCACTTGAATGGCATGTTCTACGGTACTGGGCCAAAATCCACCATCGAGCGCATCCAGAAGAAATATGCACACCAGCGTGCCTATGCAGCGTCATTTCTTGATGACTTCCCCCTGCGACATTATATGTTTTGGTCGCCCTATGTTCCGGATGGAAGCATTACCAACGGACTTCGTAGCATTGACGGTTTAGAGGTTGTGATTAATAAAGAGTACACCGACTGTGTACGCCAACTCCAGGCCCTGGCGAAAAAAACAACCCATGACACCAATAATCCCTTTTTTCGTGTTCTACAAATTCTTGAGCATCTGCGATAGAACATGCACCTGCTGATAACGGGAAATGTAAATATCTATTGCTACACTCCGCACTCTATTAAAACCGCCGGGCCGATGCGTGCATCAGCCCGGCGGTTGCTTTTCGCCCTGGGCGTCCAGTTCAAACAGGTGCTCGGGCGGGAGCTGGACCAGCACGCTGTCGCCGGGGCTGAATGGGGCGGCGGCGTAGGACTTGACCCGCACCCGCTGGGCATTGATGCCGACCTGGTATTCGACAAACTCGCCGTGGTAGACCCGCTCCTCGACCGTCCCGGCCAGCGTGTTGAGGCCGGCCTCAGCGACCAGCCGCAGGTTCTCCGGGCGGATCGCGAAGGTGGCCGGGCGGGCGGCCGCGCTGCGGACTGGCACCTGGATCGTCCCCAGCGCCGCGCTGAGCTGATCGCCGTCCAGCGATCCCTCCAGCAGCAGCGAGATCCCGACGAACTGGGCCGCCGCGCTGGTTGGCGGGCGGCTGAAAATCTCCTCGGGCGGGCCATAGGCGGCGATCCGCCCATCAAGCAGCACGGCGGTGCGGTCGGAGAGCGCGATCGCCTCGCTCAGGTCGTGGGTCACCAGCACGGTCGTGATCTTAAACTCGCGCTGGATCCGCCGGATCACGCTTTGCAGGGTGCTGCGGATGGCCGGGTCGAGGTTGCT
>JACCRK010000315.1 GCA_013813565.1 Herpetosiphonaceae bacterium | reverse complement strand
CTCACGGGATTGTGTATACGCCCGCGCCGCTGGTGCGCTGGATGGTCAACTCGGTCGAGCAGGCGCTGCGGCAGGAGTTTGGCCTGAATCTGGGTGATCCTGGCGTGCATATTCTCGATCCGTGCGTTGGCACCGGGACGTTTATTCTGGAGCTGATGGAGCGGATCGGCCCCAGCGCGCTGCCCCACAAGTACGCCCACGAGCTGCACTGCAACGAGGTGCTGCTGCTGCCGTACTACATCGCCGCCCAGAATATCGAGCACGAGTATTTCGAGCGCACCGGGCAGTACGCGCCGTTCGAGGGGATCTGCTTCGCCGATACGCTGGATATGGGCCGCACCCAGCTCAATCTGTTCGCCCCCGAGAACACCCAGCGCATCCAGCAGCAGGAGAGCGCCCCGGTCTTTGTGATTGTCGGCAACCCGCCCTACAATGTCGGCCAGGTCAACGATAACGACAACAATAAGAACCGCAAGTATGCCCAGGTGGATGCGCGGATTAACACGACCTACGCCAAATCATCAAAAGCGACCAATAAGAATGCGCTCAGCGATATGTACGTGAAGTTTTTCCGCTGGGCGACCGATCGACTTGGTGATCGCGATGGCGTGGTGTGTTTTGTCTCGAATGGTTCATTTCTGGAGCAATTTGCCTTCGATGGGATGCGCAAAGAGCTATCCAAAGAATTTACCAGCATCTACACGCTCGATCTTGGCGGCAATGTGCGCAAAAACCCCAAACTTTCCGGCACAACCCACAATGTGTTTGGGATTCAGGTCAGCGTGGCGATTACGCTGCTGATCCGCAATCGCCAGGGCCAGCCGCAGACCACACTCGCGCCAGTTCACTATGCGCGGGTTGATGAGTGGTGGCGCAAAGAGGAAAAGTATCAATTTTTAGATGTGAATCCTTCGTATGATGCTATTTCGTGGCAAACTCTTACTCCTGATGCACGCGGAACGTGGCTCACTGAGGGGATGGATGCAGATTTTGATACATTTATTCCAATGGGCAGCAAGGATGTAAAGTCTGACACATCAGGTGCAAATAAAGCAATTTTTAAACTGTATTCACCATGTGTTCAAACCAATCGAGATACATGGATGTATGATTTTCATGCAGAACAACTGGAAATAAAGGCGAGACTTATGATTGAAAATTACAATCTGGATCTTTTAAGATGGATTAGAGCAGGCAGACCTAAGGATATTGATAGCTTTGTTACCAATGATGAAACAAAGATTAAGTGGAGTAGTCGATTAAAAGAATGCTTTGGTAGAAGTATGGAAGCTGCTTTCCACAACATATCTATTCGTAATGCTATCTATCGACCTTTTACTAAACAATATTTATATTTTGATAAAATCATGACACATCGACAAGGATATTTTCCAAAAATTTTTCCAGATAACATCAGCGAACAGCAAAATAGAGTTATTTGTTTAACAGACATTGCTTCAGAAAAGCCTTTTATGTCTCTCGCAACAAATACCATCGCTGATTTACATCTTGTCGGCGCAGGAGCAAGCACCCAATGCTTCCCGTTCTACGTGTACGACGAGGACGGGAACAACCGCCGGGAGAACATCACCGACTGGGCGCTGGGCGAGTACCGGGCGCGGTACGGCGGGGAACTCACCAAGTGGGACATCTTCCACTACATCTACGGCCTGCTGCACAGCCCGGAGTACCGCGAACGCTACGCCGCCAACCTCAAGCGCGACCTGCCGCGCATCCCCTTTGTTGCCGCTCCCGACTTCTGGCGCTTCGTCGCGGCGGGGCGGCGGCTGGCCGAGATCCACATCGGCTACGAGCGGGCCGCGCCCTACCCGCTGCGGCACATCGAGAACCGGGCCGTCCCCTGGACCTGGCGGGTCGAAAAGATGAAGCTCAGCAAAGACAAAACCGCCCTCGTCGTCAACGAATCCCTGACGCTGGAGGGCATCCCGGCGGAGGTGTACGCCTACAAGCTGGGCAACCGCTCGGCGCTGGAGTGGGTGATCGACCAGTACCAGGTGAGCGTCGACAAGCGCTCCGGCATTGAGAGCGACCCCAACGATCAGGCCGACCCCGAGGCGATCGTCCGGCTGGTCAAGCAGGTGGTCGCGGTCAGCGTCGAGACCGTGGCGATTGTGGCAGGGCTGCCGGGGCTGGTGGTGGCGGAGAATCTAGGGGATTGATGATCCGCGAAGATTCTTTTTTTATCCACGAAGGGCACGAAGAGTCACGAAGGCGAGGAAATTGTGGGGTTAGTGACCCAGCGGGATCTGGCGGGAAACCTCCGTTGGGCGGAACAC
>JACCRK010000297.1 GCA_013813565.1 Herpetosiphonaceae bacterium | reverse complement strand
GTGCTGTCGGTGGCCTATGCCGGCGAAGGCCAGCATCAGGACGCCGGCGCAAAGATGGTACACGCCGCCCCCGACACCACCAGCCGGATCACCAACAAGTCGGTCTCGAAGAATGGCGGCCGCACCACCTACCGTGGTCTGGCCAAAGTTCTGCCCGGCGCCCACAACGCCAAGGTCAACGTGGTCTGCGATGCGCTGATCCTCGATGACCGCTCGGCCTCGGACACGATCCCGTACATCGAGATCGAAGAGGACACCGCAACGGTGGCTCACGAGGCGACCGTCGGCAAGATCGGCGAAGAGCAGCTGTTCTATCTGATGAGCCGCGGCCTTGATGAGGCCGAGGCGCTGTCGATGATTGTGCTGGGCTTTATGGAGCCGTTCACCCGCGAGCTGCCGATGGAGTACGCCGTCGAGCTCAACCGTCTGATCCAGATGGAGATGGAAGGCTCGGTCGGTTAGTCGTGGCTGGCCCAACCGGGAAGCTGCCTGCCCATGCAGGTTGCTTCTCGGTTTTTTATCGCCAGACCATTGTTTAGCTGTTTACTTTACTTTATAAGGAATAGGCATGACATTTGTATCTGTGGCGTCGGTGCATAATGTTCCGGCTGGCTCGGCGGTTCAGGTTGTGGTCAATGGGCAGCAGATTGGCCTTTTCAACTGCGCCGGCACAATCTACGCGACCGATAATATCTGCACCCACGCCTACGCCGAGCTGCACGAGGGCACGATTGACGCCGACGACTGCTCGATTGAGTGCCCACTCCACGGCGCTCGCTTCGATTTGGCGACCGGTCGGGCGCTAAGCCTGCCGGCGATTATGCCTGTGCAGATCTATGCGGTTCGGATCGAGGGCGACGACATTCAGGTTGCACTCTAGGCGTCTGCGTTCACCAAAATAGTTAGGAGGATCCCCATGTCCGAGTATGTTAATCCCGCTGTTTTAGTTAGCACCGACTGGGTCGCTGAACACCTGAACGACCCAAACGTGCGCCTGGTCGAGTCCGACGAAGATATTTTGTTGTATGAAGTCGGCCATATTCCTGGCGCGGCCAAGATCAACTGGCAGGACGATCTTAACGACCAGCGAATTCGCGATTACATTGACAATCAAGATTTTGCGTCGCTGATGCGACGGTTCGGCATCAGCAATGATACGACCGTGATCTTCTATGGCGATAAAAATAACTGGTGGGCCTGCTATGCCTACTGGGTCTTTAAGCTGATGGGCCACGAACACCTCAAGGTGATGAACGGCGGGCGCAAAAAGTGGATCGACGAGGGCCGCGAGCTGACCCGCGCCGTGCCAAGCTTTGCCGCCACCGAGTACGCGGCTGGGACCGCACACCCCGAGATTCGCGCCTTCCGCGATGACGTGCTGGAGCACATCGGCCGCCCGCAGCCGCGCAACCCGGCGATCAGTCTGCCTGAGGGCCGCACGCTGGTTGATGTGCGCTCGCCGGATGAGTTCACCGGCAAGAAGCTGCATATGCCGGAGTATCCCCAGGAAGGGGCGGTGCGGGGCGGCCACATCCCCGGCGCCGCCAATATTCCCTGGGGCAAGGCCATGAACGATGACGGCACCTTCAAGAGCGCCGACGAGATCGCCGAGCTGTACGCCGCCGCTGGGATCACCCCCGACAAAGATACTGTTGTCTACTGCCGCATTGGCGAGCGCTCCTCGCTGACCTGGTTTGTGCTTCACGAGCTGATGGGCTACGCCAAGGTGCGCAACTATGATGGCTCGTGGACCGAGTGGGGCAACGTGGTCGGCCTGCCGATCAACAATCCCAGCGCCGCGAAATAGCTCAGCGGCCTGCGCCAGAATCAAAAACAGCGGCGGGATGCCATCTTCTGGCATCCCGCCGCTGTTTTGCTAAAAAGATTTAGAAGATCTAAACCCTACCCTCTACCCTCATTACGGCGTACAGGCCGGCCGCGACTGTAGCCAGGGGATAAACGGCAGGTTTATCCCGACGGCATCGCCGGTGCCGGAGCCATTTTGCTGGGGGTGATACGGCCCTGATGGATGGCCCCACCAGTTATTGCGCGCATCAAGCCCGATATCTGCGGCCAGGCCATAGGTTTTATGGTTCAGGAACGAGTTGTTGCTGATCACAATGCGCGAGCCGTCCAGGGTTGGGTTGCGCGACTTGATCGAGAGACCGACCGCACCGCTGCTAAAGGTATTGCACTGAAAGTTTGCGCTCAGCGCATCCTCGAACTGGGCGCGTACATTGGTCCCGCTGGTGCCACGAAACAGATTCTTCTGAATATCAATCGTCACATCGGTCGCGGCTGCGCTGATCGCTACGCCGGTCGCGCCATCGCTTGACGTATTGTTGATGGAGTTGCCGATCAGCCGCAGCTTGCCGCCGCCGGGAACATTGGCCACAATTGGTGCAATGCCGGCGATGCTGCTGCGCTGAATATCCAGGCTGCCGCCAGAGCCCAAAATCTGGCCACGATTTTGCTCGAAGACGCTATCTTCGATCACGGTGTTGCCACCGAGCGCAGCGATCAGCACCCCGCCGGCGCCGCCACCACGCACATCAACGCCGCTGAGCGTCGCGCGGCCGCCGGCGTTGACCACGATTGAGCGCCAGTTGGTGTCGTCGGCTTTGCGCCAGCGAACTGGATTAGCTGCGCTGCCGTTGGCCAGCAAGGTTCCATCGACTACCAGCGACACATCGCTGCCCAGCTTTACCTCCACGCCAGGATCAATCGTCAGGCGTGAGCCGGCGGCCACAATCGTGTCGCGACGCAGCAGCACCGGGCTTTGGGCGGCGGTCCAGCGCACATCACCGCTGATCGTGTCGGCGGCCGGGGTTGGCGGGATTGTCGGCACAGGCGTTGATAGATCTAGGGTTGGGATCGGAATATCCAGGGTTGGGATCGGTATATCCAGGGTTGGCTCGATGCCGCCAGGTGGCTCAATGGTTGGGTTGGTGCTTTCGGGCACATCGGTCGCCCGCCCGCCGCCAGGATCCAGGGTTGGCTCTGGAAAGGCGGTTGGCTGGTCTTGGTTGTTGCCTGGCGGCGGATACCCTCCCGTTGGCTGGGTTGGCTCGGTCTGATTATTATTCTCTGGCACTGCCGTAACGCGGCCGGTTTGGCCGGTATTGCTCGGCGGCGGGTCGGGAAATGCTGGAAACGTTGGCAGCGGCTGATTCGGATCGATCTGTTCGGGAAATGGGAATGGGAATTCTGTTGGTGGTACCTCGCCGACGCCAGACGGGTCATCGCCTGGCGGGGGATAGACACTGTTTGGCAGCTCCTGAGTAGGGATAGCAGTGCTGCGTCCAGGGTCAGGGCCAATCAGCGCATCGGTGGGCGTGGTGGTTGGGGCTAGGGCCACGGTTGTGCCAGCGGTGCTGGTGGCGGCGGGCGCGGTGGTGGCATCGGCCAGATAATCTTCGCTGGTTGGAGTGGTCGGGAAGCTGGTCCCCGGCTCGGCAACCGTGGGCGGAGCGCCCGGCAGCGCCACGATGCTGAGGATTGCCACCACCACCATACAGGTTAGGGCCAGCAACAGCGTCTGGTTCGTTCGGGCAAAATGAACAGCCCGCGAGTCACGGATTTTAAGCATCAGCTGTTCGAGTATCTCTCGGCCGCTTGGCGGCGGTGTTGACGTATTCATTCGACTATGGTAGCACAGGGTGACCTATCGTGCAATGAGGGTCAGATGATAAAACATGGCTCTAGAGTGCTGAGTTTGCTGTGTAAAAAAGCTTATGGTAAACTGCACTACTCACATTTAATCCAAGCTTAAACCTATAATCAGCAAGGCTTGATAGTTGGACCGTATGATATTGGAAGGATAGCTAGACCCCAACCTCTACGCAGGCACTATCCACCATATGTCAGGTGGACCGGCTCTATAATGGCAACGCTGCCATCATCATCATTGGAGGGTACCCGTGGTTTCTAAGGGCTTTCGTCTCTTTGTTGCCGTAGCAATGCTCGCAACAATGTTCACCAGCACGTTCACCTACCGCAACACCTCAACTGCCTCTGCGGCAGTCTCAACCACGCTTGTTATTAGCCAGATCTATGGTGGCGGCGGCAATGGTAGTGCCACCTACACCCACGACTATATCGAGATTTTGAATCTTGGAACAACGACCGTTTCTTTGAGTGGGTATTCAGTACAGCAGGCCAGTGTTACTGGTAACTTTACGAATATTACTACGTTACCTATAACTGCGACTGTAGCGCCCGGTAAGTATTTCTTGTATCGAGGCGCTACAGGTGGTGCGGTTGGCGCTGCTTTGCCAACCCCAGATGCAACCGGTACTATCAATATGGGTGTTGGTGGCGGTAAAGTTGCCTTGGTCAATGGAACAACGGCGCTAGGTTGTGGTGGCACACCATCATGTACTCCGGCGCAACTAGCGCAAATCGTTGATTTAATTGGGTATGGTAGCACGGCAACATTATTTGAAGGCAGTGCTCCTGCTCCAGTGCATACGAATAGCACTGCCGCATTTCGGGCAGACAATGGATGTACCGATACTGATCAAAATAGTAGCGACTTTAGTGTAGCAGCACCGGCTCCACGCAACAGCGCATCCCCGGCGGCCTGCGCCCCGGTTCCCCCAAGTGTTGCATCAACCATTCCTGCCAACACCAGCAATGAGGTTCCGCTCGACAGCAACATTCTGATCACCTTTACTGAGCCTGTAACAGTGACCGGGACATGGTTCACCATCTCCTGTGCTACCAGCGGGACACACACGGCATCGGTGAGCGGCGGCCCGACGAGCTATACCCTCGACCCCAGTGCTGATTTCGTTAACAACGAGCAGTGTACCGTCACCATCATTGCTGCCCAGGTTATGGATCAGGATGATACTCCGGAAACAATGCTTCAGGACTACAGCTTTACCTTCACAGCTGTGCCCCCTGGCGGTATTTGCCCGATCAATCCGACCACCACCATCCCGGCGGTTCAGGGCACTGGTCTGGCCAGCCCGGTCGCTGGTCAGACCGTGCGGGTTCAGGGTGTGGTCTCGGCCGTGTTCCCTAGCCTGAGCGGCTTCTTTATGCAGGATACTACAGGCGACGGCAATCCGGCCACCTCAGACGGCCTATTTATCTTCAACAGCACTGCGGTGATGACTGGTAATGTGGTCAGCGTCAGAGGGCCGGTAGCTGAATTCAATGGTGGCACCCAGATTACTACTGGAAGCAGCGTCACTATGTGTGGTACGGCGACTGCGCCCGCCCCAATTGTGCTTGATCTACCCGTGCCAACCCTTGATGGTCAGGAACAGTACGAAGGCATGCTGGTCAGCATTCCCGAGACCATCACGGTTGACCAGAACTTCTTCCAGGGCCGCTTTGGTCAGATCACTGTCTCGGCCGAAGGCCGGGTCTACAACCCAACCAACCGCAATCTTCCCGGCAGCCCGGCGGCCATCGCCGAGGCCAACCTGAATGCGCGCCGGATGTTCGTGCTCGACGATGGCCGCAGCGCCCAGAATCCCAACCCAATTCCCTACATCGGCCAGGATAACACCCTCCGCCCTGGCGATACGATCGCCGGCCTGACTGGTATCCTGAGCCAGGGAGCAATCAACGCGAACACGCCCCCGGCGACCGGCTACATTCTTCAGCCGACGGTGGCGCCAGTCTTTACTCGCGTCAACGAGCGCACCGCCGCTCCAGACGCGGTTGGTGGCAATGTTAAGGTGGCCAGCTTCAACGTGCTGAACTACTTCAACACCTTCAATCAGGCTGGCGCACAGTGCTTCCCGAGCAACACAAGCAACGATTGTCGTGGCGCGAATAGCGCGCTTGAATTCGAGCGCCAGCGCACCAAGATTATCACCGCGATGCTAGCTATCGACGCTGACGTGGTTGGTCTGATGGAGATCGAGAACGATGGTGACGGAGCAACCAGCGCCCTGCAGGATTTAGTCAATGGACTGAATGCAGCCTCCGCACCGGGAACCTACGCGCTTGTCCCTTCGCCAGAACCCGGCGGTGACGCAATCAAAGTGGCGATGATCTACAAACCTGCTCGTGTGACGCGGGTCGGGGCCTCCCAGAACTATCAGGTGCCCAATCACCCAACCTACGGCGATCTTTTTGACCGCCCGCCATTTGCCCAGACCTTTAGCCTGGACAGCAATGGTGAGAAGTTTAGCGTGGTCGTGAACCACTTCAAGTCCAAGGGCTGTGGGACTAGCGGCGTTGTTGATACTGATCAGGGCGATGGCCAGGGCTGCTGGAACGCCAAGCGTACCGTCCAGGCGCAGAACCTGCTGAACTTTATCAACCAGATCAAAGCCAGCGCGGCTGATGATGATGTGCTAGTTATTGGCGACCTGAACGCCTATGGCAAAGAAGATCCCATTACAACCCTGACCAGTGCAGGGATGGTCAACGAGATTGAGCGTTTTCTTGGCACGACAGCCTACTCGTATGTCTTCGATGGCGCGGCGGGCTATCTCGACCACGCGCTGACCACCAGCGCACTGAGCTCCCAGGTTGCTGGTATGACCGAGTGGCATATCAACGCCGACGAGCCCTCGGTTATCGACTACAACACCGAGTTCAAGCCCCAGGACCTGTACACCCCAACGCCATACCGCTCGTCCGACCACGACCCGGTGGTTATCGGCCTGCAGCTCGGCGGCGGTCTGACCCCCGCGAACTTCAGCGGCTCGAGCAAGACCGTTAACACCACCACGGTGGTGGCAGGCTCGTACCTGACCTACACTCTGACGATCTCCAACAGCGGCCAGACAATCGCGACGTTCAATATCACCGACACCCTGAACACCAACCTACAGTACATTGGCTCAACTCCGTCAATGACTCAGACTGGCCAGCAGCTGACCGCCAGCGGCTCGATCGCCGGCAATCAGCAGAAAACCTATGTTATTACGGTGAGAGTTAACGCGGCGTTTGCCGGCCCGCTCAACAACAGCTTTAGCCTGAGCGGCGACGGCACGACCCGCACGTTCGATGCGCCTGTGGTCACTGTCACGGCGGCCCCAACGGCGGCCAACCTCAGCGCCTCGACCAAGACCGTCAACGCCACTGCGGTGACAACCGGCGATCAAATCACCTACACCCTGACGGTGATCAACAGCGGCCAAGTGGCGACAACCTACAATCTGACCGACACGCTGAACGCCAGTCTGACCTTTGTGAGCGCATCGCCGCCCATGAACGTGTCAGGCCAGACCGTCAGTGCTTCTGGAATCGTGGCCGGTGGGACATCGGTGGTGTATACCCTGGTCGTTGAGGTCAACGCTGGCTTCTCCGGCACCATCACCAATGTTGCTCAGGTCAGTGGCGATGGGGTAACCCGCCAGCTGACTGCGCCTGTGGTTACGGTCAGCCTGAGGAAACTCTTCCTGCCGCTGATTCTGCGCTAACATCGTTCAACCAGCCTGTTCGAAACAACCAAGAGCCGCCACATCAGCTTGATGTGGCGGCTCTTGGTTGTTTTGGACTCGTCCGACCGGCTCCGTCGGCAGCAGTGAGTTTTTTCTGGGCTTTCCGTAGCGGCTGGGGTGGGTATACAGAGCGATCCCAGCGGAGTGAGTTGGTGCCAACGATACGTCAGTCCTTTGGCGCTGGCGCATCGCGGAGTAAGTCACTCATTTTGGCCAGCACCGCCACTCTTGTCGCATTCGTTGGACTTGGATACTGCTCTTTAATTGCGTCGTAGGCCTCATTGATCCGATCCTGTTTGACTCGCGTACCACCTTTTATCAGGTCATAGCGATGTCCCTCGGCATCTTTCAGGTGGCAATCCCCACCGCTGTAGGCGTGGATATGGGGTGTAACGTTGGCCGCACCATATTCATACCAATCGGCTCTTTGAATCAATGTCGCCGAGGCGGCGCGCTGGATAGCGTCAGCGCCCGGTGACCTCTCAAGCATCCCAAGCGTAGCCTGATTGCCAAGCATACGCTGCATCTCCAGTACATCGGTTGGCTGCAGCGACGAAGGATTGGCCTGGGCCCGCTGGAGCAGCGGCTGCGGTGATGGTCGCTCTGCCGGTTGAACCTGACGGCGGGCAGCAGATCCAGTCTCAGAAGCGCGATCCTCAGGTTGGTAGGTGCGATTGGATTTTGGCATGGAAAGAACTCCTCATTGCAAACATGTTGCCGATACCAGGAAGGCTATCGAAAATCCGAACTGCGGGTGAGGTGGAGGTGTGATTTCACTGCCCATGCTGGTGACAGAGTATTGGCGCACAAGGCTCAACAGTTGAGGAAGATTATAGCAGCTTCTAGGTCGATATGAAGCTCTGGATTTCATCAGAGGATGGATTGCGATACTCCTAAAACAAACAACCGCCGTCTCCGGTGGAGAGCGGCGGTGTAAAAGACCAGGTCCCGAAGCGTTATTCTTCGGTGGAACGTTGCATAATAACATAGAGAAGTTCAAGCAGCACGTTCTTGACGGTTTCGCGCTCGGTGGCCACGCAGGGCAAGATTTTAACATCGGAGTTTAGGCGGAGCGCCAGGCGCAGCTCATCGGGCGACCAGGCATTCTCGTGATCCTGCTTGTTGGCCGCGATCACATAGGGTGCGTCACGATAAGCGGTGAAGAAATCGATAATCCGGTTGGTTTCGCGAAAGGTTTCCGGCCGGGTACTATCGACGAGCACGATCAGGCCCAACATACCCTCGGACAAAATCTCCCACATAAAGTCGAAGCGTTTTTGGCCAGGGGTCCCGAACAAGTGCAGCACCAAATCATCACCGACGGAGATACGACCGAAGTCCATCGCCACGGTGGTTTCTTTTTTAATATCTTTTGTATCGTCGGTGGCTTTGCGCTCGGTCGAAACCACCTCGATTTCGCTGATGGCGCGGATAAACTGGGTCTTGCCCGCGTTGACTGCACCACTGATGACCATTTTGACAGTCTGCATACGTCCTCCTAGAGACGGAGCTAGGTTGCCGGTGGGGGTATTTAGGCCGGGTCCACTGCACCGCCGCCCTGTCTACATTCCCCGGATACGATTGATGATACGTGAGACGAGGCTGCGTTTAGGTATTCCGGCAGCAACGGCAGCGGCTCCAGCACGGGTCGTGGGTGCTGGGGCATTGGCTGGGCGTGGACGGGTAACCTCGACCAGACCAGCGGCAATAAACCCATAGATAATCCGACTGACATCAAACTCACTCAACCCGGTCCGACTAATAATCTCTTTGATCGAGTCTTTGCCATTGATCCGGGCAAACACCCGCCACTCATCGGGGGTCAGGTTGATGCTCTTAGCTTTTTCGTGCGGCTGGTCGACAAAGCGCGGCAGCATATCGGTGTTGGCGATATGATCTTTGATGCGGCCCCACTCATCAACCCGGCGCACACCTTCCATAATCAGGTTTTCGACGCCGAGCGGTACCAGCGACTGCACATCATCTTTGTCGAGCTTGGTGCCGGCGTTAAAACAGAACTCGCCATCCGGCCAGCCAAACAAACCATAGACTGTTTCCTCGATTTGCATTTGAATGTGGCGCTGGAGCTCATCGCGGGCGATATAGCCCTGTTCGATCAACAGTACACCCAGTGCGTGACCGCTGTCGTTTTCTTGCAGCTGTACGGCGTGGGCCACTTGTTGGGGGGTGACCTTGCCAGTTCGTACCAGCATTTCGCCAAGGCGCTCGCTCCGCTGGGAGCGGGCTGCATAGAGCAGCTTGCCTTTATCGAAATACAGCATCGCCTCATCGCTTTGGCGATTGAGCTGCAAACTTCCCGTTTTGTAGCCGCGATCAATCAGATAGAGAAAATCGGCAAGTGCGAAATCGCGCAAGTTACCAACAAGAGCCATAGGAATGCCCTCACTCTGGATTCAAAGTGTTAGGATGTGAGTGCTGGCTTGATCTGTACCGCGATGGGTTGGGCTTCAACGACCTGGCCATCGGCCTCTAACACCCGGCTGAGGGCAGCAATTGCAACCTCAAGCATTGAGTCATCGGGCTCACGGGTTGTCAATCGTTGCAACGCCAAGGCTGGATGCATCAGCACACGCACTACGGGATGGTTGGCACGTCCCGCGGTCAGGCGCATCATTTCGTAGGCCAGCGCCGCGATAAACGGGACAAGGATAATCCGACTGAGGAGCCGAATCCAAAATGGAAAGGTTCCTAGCAACGCGAAAACAGGAATGCTGAGGACTACCACAACCAGGAGCAGTGTAGTGCCACAGCGTGGGTGGATCGTGGTAAAGCGGCGGACTTCAGTGATGGTGAGCGGCATACCCGCTTCGTAGGCTGAAACAGCTTTGTGCTCCGCGCCGTGATAGCCAAAAACACGTCGGATATCAGCGAGTCGTCCAACAATTAGCAGATAGCTGATAAAAATCAGCAGGCGCGCCAGACCCTCGATGACCTCGCGGCCAATTGGGCCAAGCCCGACCAGCTGGGCGATCCCTGAAGCGATCAACAGGGGCAGAATAAAGAATAGCGCAATGCTCATCCCAACCGATGTGGCGATGAGCATGGTTGTCTCGCCTTTGGTAAGCTGCTTTTCTTCTTCATTTTCGGTAACGCTGGCAGAGAACATGAGCGCCCAGATGCCAATAACCAGGGCATCACCAAGCAGCTGGATTCCCCGTAACAGTGGAATGCGGCTCCAGAATACCCGGCGGGCGGTGCTCAGCTCACGGTCACGAATGACAATTTGACCATCTGGTGCGCGAACGGCGACGCTGGCCCGGCGTAAACCGCGCATCATCACGCCTTCCATTACTGCTTGCCCACCATAGGGAAATCGTTCAGCCATGTTGTTCACCGTGTTGAGGTTGGTTTCGTCCGTGTATCGTACCACTAGCAGTCGTTACTTGACAAGTCTTAAATATTTTCACTATCACCAGGAAGCTCACCGCGAGCCTGTCGTCGGGCCAGGGCTTTGGCACCGGCTTTAACGCCGGCCAACATACTGGCGGCCTTGATCACTGGGGAGACAACACCTTCGGCAACATACACGGCGGTTTGCCGGGCGGTGGTGGTGGTGGTCTTGGCGTTCTCGGTGATGCCCTTAACGTTATCGAGCACATCGCTGACTTTGGGTGAGAGTTTTTCCTTGGCGACGTTGCGCAGCTCATTGACCATAACGACCAATGCACCAATCAGCACAATCATCAGTGTGACCGAAACCAGATGAAAGACAGCCAGAATTATAATCGCCAGA
>JACCRK010000286.1 GCA_013813565.1 Herpetosiphonaceae bacterium | reverse complement strand
AGCAGAAAGAAGCGCACCAGAAAGCCGCCCCACAGCGCAAAAAAGAAGGTGACCGCATTGAACAGCGTGATAGTGATGGTCGGCTGGAAGATCAGGGTCAGCGCGGCGGCGATCGGCAGCCACATGGCGATGGCGACCACTTTCCAGCCAGCGAAGTAGGAGAGATCGTTATGGATCGGGTGCATCGGTCGCAGCAGCTGGCCCGACAGCGCGCCGCCCTTGATGCGCTGCTCCCAGGCGAACGGCGTCAGCACAATATTCATGTTGCGCACCAGCGTCCAGATGATGTAGTAGGCCGCGAAGTCGCCGCCGGTGTAGCCGGCCACGCTGCCGCCCTGGGTGCTGGCGACGGTCGACCAGACCACCAGATAGACAATTGGCTCGGCGATCATGCCGATCATGTAGAACAGGTTCGCCACCCGGTACTGAAACTGGGTCACGATCGCGATCTTCATATTGGCCAGATAGAAGGCTGCCAGCGATCTCATAGGGCACGCTCCTGGGCAAACACCAGCTCGATCACATCGTCAATCGGCGGGTCCTCGACGGTCAGGTCGGCCACCGGGAGGTCGGCCAGCAGGCGGGCGGTGATCCGCGGCGTGTCGGCCTTGGCGACGCGCAGCGTTACCCGTGGGCCGTCGCGCTCGACCACCTCGCCGTAGGCCGCCAGGTCCACCAAGGGATCCTCCAGCGTGACCACGATGGTTTTGTAGGCGGCAAACCGCTCGACCAGGGCGCTAAGGTCGCCGTCGAACAGCAGCTGGCCGTGGTGGATGACGACCACGCGCTTGCAGAGCGCCTCAACATCGGCCATGTAGTGGCTGGTCAGCAGCACGGTGGCGTCGTAGCGCCGATTGTACTCGCCGATAAACGTCCGAATCCGCCGCTGCATCGTCACGTCCAGGCCGATCGTCGGCTCGTCGAGGAATAGCACCTGCGGGCGGTGAAGCAGCGCGGCGCAGATCTCGACCTTCATCCGCTCGCCCAGGGAAAGATTGCGCACCGGCTTGTGGACCAGCGCCTGCAGATCCATCAGCTCGATAAAGTCGTCGCGGGTGCGACGATACTGGGCCTCGGGGATGTTGTAGATCGCCCGGTTCAGCTCGAACGAGTCGATCGCCGGGATGTCCCAGACCAGCTGGTTGCGGTTGCCCATCACCAGCGTGATCTGGCGCAGAAACTCTTTCTGGCGCTGCGAGGGCGTGTAGCCAAGCACGCTGAGCTCGCCGGAGGTCGGGTAGAGCAGCCCCGACAGCATTTTGAGAGTGGTGGTTTTGCCGGCGCCGTTGGGGCCGAGAAAGCCGATCACCTCGCCAGGTTCGACCTGGAAGGTGATGCCATCGACGGCGTTGACCTCGCGGGTCTTGCGCCGCACCAGGCTCTTGACCGCCGCACGCAGCCCGGCCTCGCGCTCGGGCACCACAAAGGTTTTCCGCAGGTCGGCCACATGGATGGCCGGTTTTGATTGCGCCACAGCGAGCTCCTCACGCTACACGATCACAGGGCCGAGAAAATTCCGCGCCCCTTTGTTATTCTTATTGATGAGTGACTATCATATACCAACTGCGATCAGGCGACCTGCTCCTAAGTGCTGAAAAACGGCAAAAGATTGGGGATGGGCGACAGCGCGGCGGCTGAGCGGGTGCAACTTACCGCCCGGCGCCACGTACTACGCGAGAACTGACAGAGAAAGGAACCAATCATGCCCGATCGATCACGCCTCCCTATGCTCCTTCTGGCCCTGCTAATTGCCATCGGCGGCTGCGGCAACCAGGACGAGCGCCCACCGAGCGTCTGGCGAGCCAGACCGGCCATGGGAATCAACTCGCCGGTCATTGTCGACGGGATCGCCTACATCAGCGGGAAGGGCGGTTTTGTGTATGCGCTGGAAAGTTCCACCTACGCGGTCAAATGGACCTTCAAGGCCGATGGAGATCTATCGCCACCGGCCGTCGTCGATGGGGTGGTGTACGTGAGCAGCGCGGATATGTCGCTGTACGCCCTCGATGCCGCCAGCGGGCGCGAACGCTGGGCCTTTGCTGCTCGCGACCGGCTCGTCTCGGTGCCGACGGTTGACGGGGACACGCTGTACGTCGCGAGCCAGGAAGGCATACTCTACGCCGTCGACCGCCAGACCGGGCAGGAGCGCTGGAACCTGGCGCTCGACGGAGGGCTCACGGAAGGGAAATACCTGATCGCTGTGCAGGATGGGATGATCTATGTTTCACTCGGCGGTAACGACAACGCGCCCGACTTCGTGGCGGCGATCGATGCCGCGACCCAGGAAATTGTCTGGAGGTACGAGTCTAGCGGATTCCTCATGTCTCCGACGGTCGATGGCGCGGTGGTGTATATCGGCGACTTTGACGGGCTGGTCGCCCTTGAAGCCGCCACCGGCGCGATCATCTGGCGCCAGCAGAACGGCGCCGGCTTTAGCGTCGCGCTGGTCGCCGGGGAGCGGCTGTATGTTGGCGCTGCAACGGTCTCTGGGGCGGGCATTGTCAACGAGGACGGTGCCGGGCTGTACGCGATCGACAAAGCGACCGGGGCGATTCTGTGGCATCTCCCGACGCGGAATCCAGTCTTCGCCCGGCCGCTCCTGCTGGGCGATCAGATCTATGCGGTCTCAAACGTCGATGGATTTAGGGTAGAAAAAGATACCGGCAAAGCAATCGAGATCTATCGCTTCATTTCGCCAAGCAATTCACAGCCCGGCGCCGACGGCGACAGCGTGCTGATTGGCAGCAGCATGGCTGAGCTGTATCGGATGGGTCCTTAGTTGGCATAAAACTTAATGTAAGGCTGATGATCGGCCAGGGATCAGGCGCATAGAGACGGGCGGGTGGATTCTAAAGATCCACTCGCCCGTCTCTATGCCTGGATTGATGTTCTGCTTATGGCCTGCTGACGAGTGGCAGATAGACTTTGCCATCAAGGATGACCGGGCCAGCGCCGAGCGTGACAACATTTGACACACCGCCGCCGGGAGCCGGATTGAACACGGTGATCGGCGCATCAGCAGCGCTGAGAAGATCGCTGGCGCTGAGCGTGACACTGATTTCTGTATCACTGCCGGACGCAGGGTAGTCGCTGCCATTGAATTGCACAGTTGCCCCCGCCACAAAGCTGTTCCCGGTTATGCTCAGGACACTGCCCACCAACACCGCCTGGGTAATCTGCGGCTGTGGGTTCATGATGCTGAATAGCCGGATGGCTGATGGCGCGGCCGCCAGGCCGGGGTTCACCACTGTGACATTGACCGTCCCTGCAATGGCCAGATTTGCCGCTGGAATGGTTGCCTCCAGAAGAGTTGGACTCACCACCGTCGTCGCCAGCGCGAGATCACCAAACTGAACGGTTGAATCTACCTCAAAGCCAGTTCCAGTGAGCGTAATGACGGTGTCGTTGGCCCCAACCGCCACACTTGCCGGGGTGAGATCGTTGAGCTGCGGGATAGCGCCAAGTGACGCGGCGCCCCAGGTGCTCGGATTATCCCAGGTTGCTCGGTGCGGCCAGAAGTAGTCCTCGCCGGCTGCGCTAACCCAGGCCTGCTCGACATCAAGCCCGATGACATGGTTCCAGCCACCAAGCACGCCGGCCTCAATTCGCAGCTCTGCCATCCACGTTGTGGCATTCGCGCTGACCTGCCCGGCAACACCGCTCGGCCCCGGAGATGCATAGCTGCCGCCGGTGCCAACGTAGGTCTTGATAACCCCATCCTCGCCCATCGTGAAGACATAGTCACCTGGCTGCGGCTGGGTGTCGCGGCTGTAATCGGTATCAACCCGCATGGCAGCCAGGGTTCCCGGCGATGTGCCGCTGGTGCGCTTCAATCCGACAAAGCATGCATACAGCGCGTCGCCGCTTCGGACGAGGCGCACAAAGCCCTGCGATCCATCGGGATAGGGCGCAAGCGGCAGCTGTGGGGCGGTCGAGTAGGCAGCATCGTCACAGGTCCCATCAAGGGCAATCGCTGCGCCTTGCGGAATCGCCAGCGGCGCGATGGTGACCGTGGTGGTTGCGGTCGCTGACTGGCCGCTCGAGTTGCTGGCGGTCAGGGCCAGCGTGTAGCTGCCAGGCGCGAGCCCGGTGAGCACCTGCTGGGCGCCGCTGCCAATTGGTGCGCCATCCAGGGTCCAGCTCAAAGCGGCACCGCTCAAGCTACCGTCCTGAACATCCATCGCGCTGCCGCTCACGATCACCGGCTGGCCGGCGGGAATTGGCCCCGGACCGGGCGCTTCGATCTGCGGTGCTGGGGCACGGCTCTCAACGGTAAACGGCTGCGAGGTCGCTAGCGTGGTGTTGTAGCCATCGCTGGCGGCGACCCGAATCAGCGCGCCAGCGGTGCTGCCGGGCAGACTGCTCAGGCTCGTCAGATCGAGCGTAGCCGTATCGCCGCCGGCGAGGTTCGGCACGCCTGTCAGCAGCGTGCGCCAGCTCTGCCCGTTATCAGGGCTGTACTGCACCGTGAAGAGCAGATTATCGCTCGCATTCCCATCGGCGGCGCTCCAGGAAAGCGTCATCTGATCGCCGATCACCTCACCGCCGGCCGGGCTGATGAGGCTGATCGTTGGCGCATCACCGCCGGGCTGGAGGGTCGCGATTGCCGTCGCGTCGCTGATCAGCTCCAGGCGGGCGACTGGGACGGCCGGAGCGGGCAGCGTCAGGGCAAAGGACTGTTCGGTGCTCTCGCCGTCAGCTGAGTCTTGGAGCGTAACGATGCGCTCGTCGAGGAGCGTATCGGCAGCGTCGTAGAGCCGTAGGGTGTACGTGCCGGCGCCCCTGGTCAGGGCCGACCCAGCCGCCGGCGCCGCGCTCCGCTGGAGCTTTTTCTGCATGCCCTGGCTGATTGCGGCGGCAGGGTAGACCCAGGCGTAGTCCAGGGTTCCGGTGTTGGCCAGCGGATCGACACTGCCGCTCACATAGACCGTATCGCCGGCACCGGCCGGAGCTGCCAGTCTGGGTGGGGTATTGATCCGGTTGAACAGCCCCCGCCAGGTGTAGTCGCTGACCCAGAAAGGTGTGCTATAGGACATATAGTCCCTGGTTGTGCCTGGATCGATCGGCGTTAGGCTTTGGGTGTCGAAGCCGTAGTAGCGCTCGTGAGCGGGAATCGGCGCACCACCGCGGCGACCGTCATCGAGCACACAGTTCGTGCCCATCGCGTCAACGTAGGGATAGTCCGGATCGGGATTGGCCGGCGCGGGTGGGCCGCAGTTGACATGCATGCGTCCATAGTTATGGGCCAGCTCGTGGGCCAGCGTGTTGAAGTCCTGCACCTGCCAGAACTGGGGTGTGGCGTTGAGCGTTGCCGCGTCGATCAGTTTGATATACAGCTGGGAGCCGGGCCTCGCCCCCTTGCCGAGATTGTCCTGCGTGTTCGTCGCGGCGTGGACCAGGCCGACGTAGTGGGTCTGCGCGTTGACATCGTCGCAGCGATCGGGGTCATCGGATAGTGCGTCGCGCAGCCACAAGGCCCGCAGGATGGCATCGCTCTTCTCGGGAATGGCGTAAGGCTCGTACTTCCAGGGTGGAATGCCGATACGCGCCTCCAGCTGGGCAACATCATTATCCTGGTGGTAGAGCCAGACATCACTTGTCGGCAGCAGCTGGCGGGTGATAGCGGCCATCCGATACAGGCTGGGATCGTTTTTCGAGGCCGGCGGCGCGTGGGTTCGCACGGGCACGGTCACAATACAGATCGGCGCACGGCGGGAGAAGCTAAACGATCGCGCCGCAAACGTATTGTTGCCCTGGTCTGGGTCGCTCCAGACCTGCTCCGGGTCGATCAGCGGGCGCAGCCTGATCGTGTCAAGTCCGACCCACGACTCGGGGAGCTGAAAGAGCCAGCTTCCGGGCGTGGCGGCCCGGTTGGGGGTGCCGTTGTTGGTCAGCACATCCTGACCGCCGTTGATTGGGCGCAGTGGTGAGCCAGGCAGCGGCGCACCGTTGGGGTAGGTGCCATAGAGTACGGCTGCGACACTATACGTGTTCGGCCCGCTCAGCTTGCGTCCATACACGCGCACGTAGGTCGGCTTGTCGGCCACGAGAGGTACATCGTTGTTCAGATTCTGGATACCCTGAGTCACCTCCATGCTATCGGCGGCGAGGTTGGCAGTGATCGGCGGGGCATCGGTGCGCAGGCGGCTTAGCCCATTCGAGGTGTCAAAGTAGATCCACCCGTCGGCCACCGCGAGCGCGCCAGGGCTGCCACTGATGAAATAGTTGGCATAGCACTGCTTGCAGGCGATCTGCTGGGGCGTTTTAAACGGGTCGGTGCCAAACGACGAGTACCTGAGGCTCCACTTCATCAGCCGGCCATTGTCGCTCCAAAAACAAAACTGCCCAGGAATGCAGGTCTGACGGTTCTCCATCCAGAACAGATACTGCCCATCGGTGGCCAGGCTGCCGACCGTGTTGTTCAGCTCCGAGGTATAGCTGGTGCCCGGCGAACAGACCTGGCCGGTGTTGCCAAACCGGCACACGATGCCCCGAATGGCTGTCCCAATCGTCCAGAGTGGAAATGTTGTTGATCCCGCTGAGAAATCACTCATGGCCACATCGGTCACATTGTCACCGTTCTGCGCGACCACAACATCCTTGCTACACGCGCCGCCGCCAAATCCCAGGCAGGCTTTGAGCGCCCGGTAGAGCACGCCGTCGGCAAACCAGTAGAAATGATTGTTGTTGGCAAACAGCAGACTGTGGGCGTTTGCCCCCAGTGGCTCGGGCGCGGCAAGCTGATTGTGGTTGACTTTGTGGGCGCTGTACAGCGTGTCGTTCGCCAGCCAGAAGATATAGTCGCGCCAGATCGTGGTGCCATTGTTGAGGATAATCCGACTGGTTGGCATCGTGCTGGCGGCGATGGTCTCGACGGCGAAAGGATTGCCCGCCGGGCGGCGCAGGATGCTGGTCCCGTCGCCATAGTACAATCCGCTATCATCGGCGGCCCACGAACGCGCATTGGTACAGAACCGGCTATTGACGATTGTGATGGCCCGCCCACCCCGCAGCGGCCAGCGCCGCAGGTAGCCGCCGCCGGAGTCAACTGGCGGACACGCGGCCCAGTAGAGATAGCCGCCGCCAATCGTCCAGGAGTCGCCCACACTCAGCAACCCGCTCAGCGCCGGCAGATTGCGCAGAAACTCGGGCGGCGCCGGATCGGCAGCCGGCACGCTGGCTGAAGGGCTGGCGGATATGATCGATTGGGATTGAACTGTGGGCTGCGGCATCAATGATAGCAGCGCCGCCAAGTACGTAACCACAAAGGCGAGCCGAGTAAACCGGGCGGATCGTTTCATAAAGAACTCCTTTGCATCTCTGGGCCAACTGTTGCTTGTCACAGTCGCGATGGATAGCGGGCTGTGACAGATACCCAGACTAGCAAAGGGGTGGCTAAAGAAGTGGCTAAATGGTTACGCCGGCCTTAATCCGCGCTGCCAATGTGGCGGTTTCGGGCGTTGGATCGATGCCGAGATCCTGGGCAAGCAGCTCGACGAAGTGATCGTAGTGGACCAGCGCCGCGCCGACTGCGCCCTGGCGGGCCAGATTGAGCAACAGTCCACGGTGGGCCGCCTCGTTGTAGCTATCGAGCGCCAGCACCCGACGGTAGACCTCCGTGGCGGGAGCATGCCGGCTGCTGTCGGTGTAGAGCTGGCCGAGCGCTAGGAGCACCTCAAGCGCCTGCTGATGGAGTTGTTCGCGGCGCAGCAGCAGCGTGTCGCTTTCCAGAGCGCCCGTGGTCAGATCGCCGGTGTAGAGCGCGGAGGCGGTGCGCAGATGGTGGGTGCGCTGGTTGGGATCGGCCCTGGACTGCTCGATGGCCGACTCGAATGCGACGAGATCGATCCAGACATTGCGTGCGCGGTTGAATGCGTAGGCCCCGTTGGTGAAGGTAATCCACTCCGCGTCGCCCAGGGCGCGGCGCAAGTGATAGATGGCCATGCGAAAGTTCTGCCGCAGCTGTTCCGCCGACGCGTCCGGCCAGAGCGCCGTGCCAATCTCGAATTTAGTGGCCGACTCGCCAAGCAGGAGGAACAGCAGCAAGTCTTTGGTCTTGCTGTAGACCCAGTCGTCGCCGATCAGCTCGCGTCCGTCACGCAGGACCCGCAGCCGGTTGAAAAGGAAGATCCGCAGCTCCGGCGGTGGCACGGCGAGGAGTTGGCGCTGCGGCAGAAACACCGTTAACAGCGCCAGATCGGCGGCTTTGGCCAGGCTCAGCAGCTCTCCATCGGCCACAGCCAGCGAATGTTCGGTCGCATCCAGCGCCGCCTGCGCCGCTTCGAAGGTCGCTAGGAAGTCAGCGCTTTCGTTCTCTAGATAGGCAAAGTCTTCGGCCTCCACCGCCCGCAGCCCAGCGACAAACAGAGTCGTGGCCTGGGCCGGATAGCCAAGCCGAAAGACGAGCTTGGCACAAAAATGAATCACGGCGGCGGTGCGGAACGTGCGCTCAAGTGAAAGCACAGTTCGGAGGCTTTGGCTGAGGTAGTCGGCCGCCGTCCCGTAATCGCCCTGCTCCATGGCGCAGCGCCCGAGATTGCCAAGAAACTGCGTCTCCATATCCTTTAGGCCCAGATCGCGGGCTAGCCGCAGCCCTTCCTGATGGCGCGCGGCGGCGGCGGTAAATTGCTTGCGATAGAAAGCAACTTCACCTAGCCCGTTGACGGCATAGAGCACATACGAGGTGTTTTTTGCAGCCCGAAGATGGATGAGGCTTTCGGCATAGCTCGCCTCGGCCGCCTCGAGATCGCCCTCATACAGATGGAGGTTTGCCAGACTAATCAGCAGGAGCGCCGTGCTCAGGCTGTTATTGCCGGCCCGGGCCAACGCCAGCCCCTGCCGGTAGTACTGCTGGGCCTGGCCCAGGTTACCCTCGAGTTTTGCAACATGGGCCAGCCCGTTCAAGACTTGGGATATGGCGCGTCGGTCATCGAGTTCCTGCAGAATAGCGAGGCTTTGCTGATACTGCTCGTGCGCCTCGGCGGTGTTGCCTTTCATCTCAGCATGGATCCCCAAGCGATAGCGGGCAGCGGCAATCCCCGCCGCATACTCAATCCTCAGCGCCTCGTGCAGCGCCTCTGTGGCTGCGGCATGCATGGTGTCGTAGTCGCCCTGGCGATAGGCCAGAAAGCTTTCGATGTTCCATGCCTTGACCGAAACGGTCCCTGGCTGAACTGGTGGCAGCGCTCGCCCACGGGCCAGCCAGGTGCGGCCTTCGCTCACTGAAACACTATTCCAGAACTTTGCGAGTGCGCCGGCTATCCGCAGCAGGCTGTCCGCATCACCGCGCTGATCGGCAGTTTGTAGTGCGCAGCGGATGTTTTCGTGTTCAAGCAACAGGCGGGTCAGCCATTCATCCTCATGGTCCGGGTCCGCCTCCGCCCGCTCCGCTAAGGCAATTGCCCAGTCAAGGTGGCGTGTAAGAACCTCGTCCTGGGTGCCGGTTTCCAGCAGTCGTTCGCTGGCGTACTGCCGCACCACTTCGTGCAGCCGATAGCGCACTGTCCCAGGGTGGGCGGTCGCCTGCACCAGTGATTTATTGACCAGCTCGCCCAGCGCATCGAGCGGCGCTGCCACCAGACACACGGCCTCAATGGCATCAAAATCGAAGCTGCCGACAAACACTGCCAGCTGATTCAATAACAGTTGCTCATCGGCGTGGAGGAGCATGTAGCTCCAGTCGAGCACGGCCCGCAGCGAGCGCTGCCGCAGGGGGCGGTCGGCCTCGCGGCCTGCCAACAGGCTCAGGCTTTGGGTCATGCGCTCAGCGATTTGGGCCACACTCAGCAGGGCGACCCGTGCGGCCGCCAGCTCAATGGCGAGCGGAATGCCGTCGAGCTGGCGGCAGATGGTGGTGACGGCCGTGGCGTTCGCAGCGGTAATCGCAAATGATCGGAGGCATGCTGTTGCTCGCAGCTCAAACAGCGTCACAGCCGCCGCTACGTCGAGCGATGGAATCGCGACGCGCCGCTCGGCGGGGAGATCAAGCGGTTCGCGGCTAGTCGCCAGGATATGCATGGACGGACAGGTAGCGATCAGGTGGGCGATAATCGCCGAACAGACGCTGAGCAGGTGTTCGCAGTTATCGAGAACGAGCAACATCTGGCTGGATTGCAGCGCTTGGGCGAGCGTTGTCAGCCAAGGCTCATCGCGCCGCTCGCTGACCCCACAGGTTTGCCCAATCGCCTGCAGCACCGCCGCCTCGCTCGACAGCGCCGCTAGATCCACCCAGCGCACACCGTCGGCGAACGCAGGTTGTCTACGCACATGGGTCGCGATCTGCTGGGCGATGCTTGTCTTGCCAACGCCACCAGGTCCCGTCAACGTCAGGAGGCGTTCAACAACGCTCTGGTTCACGAGTTCGGCGATGAGCGCATCACGTCCAACCAGGGGGCATTCACGGGAAGGTATGAGTTTTTCGGTCATTGTTCCTCGTTTCGCGCAGCTGACGGCGCGGGCTTCACTGGCGACCTGCCCAGTCCGGCCACGGCCTAGCCTCGGTGCGGCTGCGTTGATTATCGTAACGCAGCTGCATCGAGGCGGTTGGAAATACGCTTGATGTGTGGGGTCAGCCAGGTTAATTCCCTGGATCTAAAGAGAAAACAAGCGAATCCGTTTGATCATACCTGAAATTGGCTGGATCTGCACTAGGCATATGAAGATAGATCATGGTGTTTTTTGGTTCCGGGTGAGGAGCGTCTGCCTGGGTGTCGTGGGGGATGATCGCCAACGGACGCGCCTTGATTCATGGAGCTGTCACCGCCCATGATTCAAGGTGGGTCCGTATTTGAACGATAGTGCTTTTAGGCCGATGCTCAGCATTGAGGAAGAAAAGAAGCGTTGTTCAGGTTCCTGCGGCCGCCCGGCTCTGCTACCGGGCCAGCTCCGAACCGGCTGGAAAGGATGTTTGAAGCCTCGCTTGCTCCCGCCATTGGTCGCCTGCTGTGGTGCAGTATAGCCTATCTGCCCAACGAATCTAGCCTTCGCTCGGCCAATCCCCGCCTTCTGCTGTCTGCGGCTGGAGTGCTTTTGGCGCTTCAATGTGGGGTAAAAGCGCGCTTTAGCGTGGTCGATTGACATGGTGCAGCATGTCGCATTTTCAATAGCTCGGTGATTTAAACGAATTTCCATTTGGGCAAAGTGCACAAATACCCTCAGCCCAATCCTGGACAATCTGCCCGATCACCGTCGCGGCTGGCCGTGGTATCGTCTCCATCGAAGCCTCTGCAACCCTTCTCCATACTCCTCGTCTGCTGCCGCTCGCACCGCTGTGAGCATTAGCACTGCTGCTTGCCTCTGGCAATGATTGCCCGTGTTTCATTTCGTCTACGAAAGGAACGCCACATGGGCATGTTTATCGGCGAGGGCACCCCCGTACTACTCCAAACCATCACCGTCTTTGAGGGCCGCGGCCTGCTGGATCCGCAGCCGCTGGAGCTGCGCTACCGCGTGCCGCCTGGGCGCACCCTCGGCATGCTGTACTTCCGCGCCGGCAGCACCGTCTCGGGCCTGGTCAACGTCTCGATCACCCGCGACGGCGCGCTGCTGCGCTACTTCCCGGTGGCCGCCAACAGCGCGATCCATGTCTCCCTGGCGATCGTCGAGGAGCACCCGGCCGGCGCGCTGCTGGAGGTCTGGGCGGCGGGCGAGGGCAGCGGCACGCTCATCCTCGATATTGGCTACCTGGAAGTCTAGGCGCGAGGATGAGCAGTATGGCCCGTTTTCGCAACAACCTGCAGTGGATGGCCACAACCACGGTGCTGCGCCGCGACGGCCTGGCGATCAAGCGATCGCGCCTGATCAACCAGCAGCCGGTGCTGCCGGCCACCGAGCGCTGGCGCTCCTGGACGCTGGAGCTGACCCTGAGCGGGACGCGCTACCTCAGCCTGGCCAACCGCACCTACTGCCAGCTGCC
>JACCRK010000271.1 GCA_013813565.1 Herpetosiphonaceae bacterium | reverse complement strand
TATAGACCCAGGTTTTCTGCGGCTGCCACCCGCGCTGGGCCTTCACATCGGCCATCCCGCCAGAGATCGCCCCCAGCATAGCCTGCAGGAGGGTTTCGGAGGTACCGTCCGGACTCATAGGTCTCCTTCGTTAATTGACAAACGTGTCGTATCCAGCCGAACCGCGAGCGATCCGCCCAGGTGTATACGACACGTCACACCAAACGTTACATCCATCTGCTCACCGCAGCCAGAGCCCTAACCCCTACTGTCGATACACATACAGAATAATCAACACCGTCACACCCCAGAGGAAGATATCGAGCAGCAGCGGCCAGTCCTTGAGCAGCATCTCCTCGGTGCTGCCGCCCTCGTCCTTTTTATACACCAGGTACAGATAGCGGAAGATCGCATAGACCACAAATGGCACAGTGACCAGCATCAGCGGGAAAGGGCTGACCGGAATATGGGGGTTGCTTGGCGAGAGCGTGTACAGAATATAGGCGATGATCGTGCTGGCGGTGATGATCGAGATCATCTCCTGGACCAGCTCGGTGGAGTAGTCATCGAGGACCCGGCGATGGCTGCCCGAGCCGGCCTCCAGCAGCACCAGCTCGTGGCGGCGCTTGGCCAGGGCCAGAAACAGCGCCAGCAGCCCGGTGCAGATCAGCAGCCAGTGGGAGATAGTGATGCTCAGCACCACCGCGCCGGAGACCGTCCGCATCACAAAGCCGGCCGCGATGATAAACACATCGAGGATGACCACATGCTTGAGCCGGAACGAATAGGCCAGCTGCATCAGCACATAGGCCCCGAAGATAATCGCCAGCTTCCAGCTGAGCAGCCAGGCCAGCGGCAGCCCGACGCCCAGAAAAATCAGGGTCGCGGTGAGCGCCGCGCCTGGAGCCAGGTGGCCGCTGGGCAGCGGCCGATAGCGCTTCTTGGGGTGCTCGCGATCCTTCTCAATATCCACCAGATCGTTGATCAGATAGATCGAGCTGGAGATCAGACACCACAGAATAAAGGTGGCGACCACCTGGGCAATTTTGTTGATATCGTTCCACAGGATATCGTCGGCAAAGACAAAGCCAGCAAAGACAAACACATTTTTAAACCACTGTTTTGGGCGCATCGACAGCAATAAATATTTAGGCAAGCTCGCTATCTGGGGTTGAGCGACTTGAAACGGCTGAGACATTGAAACTCCTTAAGGACATACCTTTAAACCATCGCTGCATTGTACCTTGACGGCAAGCTGAGCGTCAAACATCGCCAGGGCTTATGCATTCTCGATATGGACAGGCATCGTTCTTCTACGACGTCTCTTTTAGGGGGTCCAGGGGGATGAACCCCCCCTGGGCGTGAGGGGAATGAAATGTCACCGATAGCCCAAAAGAGAACGCATAAGCCCTGCAAACATCGCCGGCCCCGCCAGCCGCTAAGCATCATGTGGTATGATTACCCGAAGTATCCCCAGACCACGGGGCCAGAATATGTGATCAAGCACAAGCCCACCCGCTTGTGCTTTTGTGCAACTATAGGAGGGTTAATTGGCTAAGCAAGAGCAGGTTGATGTGCTGTTGGCGGGGGGCACTGTTGTCACAATGGACGCTGCCGGGACCATCATTCGCGATGGCGCCGTGGCGATCCGCGCTGGTGCCATCGTTGCAGTTGGCACGGCCGCCGAGCTGAGCAAGCGCTACAAAGCCACCAGCGTCGAGGACTGCACCGGCCAGGCGATCGTCCCCGGCCTGATCAACGGCCACGCCCATATTCCGATGAGCCTGCTGCGCGGAATTGTCGCCGACCAGCAGCTGGATGTCTGGCTGTTTGGCTATATGTTTCCGGTCGAAAGTCGTTTCGTCAACGCCGATTTTGTCTATCACGGCTCGCGCCTCTCGTGCGCCGAGATGATCAAAGGTGGTACGACCAGCTTTGTCGACATGTATTTCTTCGAGGAAGAGGTCGCCCGCGCCGCCGACGAGTCGGGCATGCGCGCGATCTGCGGCCAGACGGTGATGAAGCTGCCCACGCCCGATGCGCCCAACTACGATGTGGGGCTGGAGCGCTCGCGCAAGTTCATCGAGCAGTGGCACACCCACGAGCGGGTGATCCCGGCGATCGCGCCTCACGCGCCCTACACCTGCAACAGCGATATCTATCGCACGTCGGCGGCGCTGGCCCGCGAGTATGGCGTGCCGCTGGTAACCCACCTCAGCGAGACCGCCCGCGAGGTCCAGGAGGCTCAGGAGCTGGTTGGCAAGTCGCCGATCGCCTATGTGGCCGACCTCGATGCGTTTGCCGACAAGGGCATCGCCGCCCACTGTGTCCACATCGATAAAAATGATATGGCCCTGCTCAAGCAGCACAACGCCGGCGCCGTGCCCTGTCCGACCAGCAATCTCAAGCTGGCCAGCGGCGTGGCCAAGTATAGCGAGATGCTCAAGGCCGGGGTGAATGTCGGCATCGGGACCGATGGCCCGGCCTCGAATGACGATCAGGACCTGTGGATGGAGGTCCATCTGGCCGCCATCCTGCCCAAGGGCGTCACCGGCGACCCGACCGTGGTCACCGCCAAGCAGGCGTTTATGATGGCGACCAGCATGGGCGCACGGGCGGTCCACCTCGACCACCTTGTCGGCAGCCTGGAGGCTGGCAAGCGAGCCGATATCGTGATCGTCGATCTCGGCGGACTGCACATCACCCCGGCGCCGTCCTACCGCTATAACCCCGACTCGATCTACAACCATCTGGTCTACTCGGCCCGCTCAGGCGATGTGCGCCACGTCATGGTCGATGGCAAATATCTCCTGCGGGACAGGGCGCTGCTCACCCTCGACGAGGATGAGGTGCGCCGCAACGCCATCGCCATCGCCGACCAGATCAACCAGTTCCTCAGCGAGCGCGAGGTCAATCTGCTCGACAAGATCCTGGCCGTCGGCGGGGTCAAGCAGCAGGAGATTTTCGAGGTCCAGGTCAAGGCCCGCCTCGACAATGCCGCCGCCGTCGAGCAGATGCTCCAGTCCTCGGGCGTGACGGTGACCAAGGCCAGCGAGCGCACCCAGTATGATAGCTACTTCATGTTCGACGACCCGCAGCGTGGCCGCGTCCGCTATCGCGAAGACCTTCGCAGCGACCCCGGCTCGCGCCTGGAGCCGAAGTACAACCTGACCTTGACAATGCCGCCGACCCGCGGCGAGCTGCCCAACGCGGTGGTGATCAGCCGGGCGCGCTACACGGCCCCCGCCGATCGCTCGCGCCGGTTCTACCGCGAGTACTTCGCCCCCGACCACGTGGTCGAGATCGAGAAGCAGCGCCGCCGCTGGCGCATCCTCTACGGCGGCGAGGATTTTGCGGTCAACCTGGATACGATCGCCACCGGCCCGGCCCAGGGCGTGTATCTGGAGATCAAGAGCCGCAGCTGGTCGGCCCGCGACGCCGAGGAGAAAGCCGCGCTGATCGGGGAGATGCTGGCCCTGTGTGGTATCAGCGAGGAGCATCTGCTCAAGCAGGAGTATGTCGATCTGGCCGTCAGCCAGTAGGCCGTCGCTTATAAACAGGGGTTCCACCAAAAGTGGAACCCTTAGAACACTCTTCGTGGCCTTCGTGGATCAATACGATATTGACTATCCATCTACTTGAATGACAAGGATCCTACCCTATGGCAACACGACTGTACGACCTGAGCATCCCGACCGGCATCGCCACCCCAGCCTGGCCGAGCTATGAGCCGCTGCAGGTGCACTACTTCAAGCGGCTGAGCTTCAACGGCGCCAACGGCCAGATCATCACCTCCTCCAACCACGTCGGCACTCACCTGGACGGCCAGTGCCACTTCGTGACCGGCGGCCAGGACATCGCCTCGATCCCCCTGGACCGCCTGTACGGCAGCGGCGTGATCGTCGACCTGTCGGATATGGCCGAGGACTACGGCATCTACACCTCCAAGGACATCGAGGCGCGAGTGGAGGTGCGCGAGGACGACATCCTGTTCATCTACACCGGCTACTCACGCTACGGCTGGGATCAGCCCGGCGCCGACGAGCAGCGCTACATGCTGCGCCACCCCGGCCCGACCCGCGAGTTCTGGGAGTGGTGTCTGGAGAAAAAGATCAAGCTGCTCGGCGTCGACTGCGGCTCGCAGGACCACCCGATGAACACGAAGATCCGCGACTGGCGCCCAGATGAGGCCCGCAAGGCCGACGAACACTTTCGCCGCACCCGCCAGCAGGGCCTCGAAGAGATCTTCAGCCCCGAGGACTATCAGGGCATGCACTTCAAGCTGTTCCCGTCGGGGATTATCCACGTCGAGTGTCTGGGCGGTGAGATCACCAGTCTGCTCAATCAGCGCACTACCCTGGGCGTGTTTCCCTGGAAATTTAAGGACGGCGAGGCCGCCTTCTGTCGCGTCGTGGCCTTTCACGAGGAGTAGTTGTAGCGCGGGATGATGACTGCGCGTTTTTCGGCTGGCGGGGGTTCAGGATTGAACTTATTGAGTTAAAACCATGATCCTGGATTTTCATGAGACGAACCGTCACGATGGAGGGTGTTGGGCGGGTATCGCTCGGCTATATGATCGCACGAGGCTAAAATGAAACGTGGTGAAAGGTCTGGCTCTGAGGTAATGCCAAGGCAAATTTGCCCATGCCCTGGATCGAAGCAATAAGTATTTGTAAAATCAAAACTTATCCTTTATTATAGCCCATAATAAACATGTCGCTTAGATAGCTATGGTTGCTTAATCAAATGACAACATCGACATCTTACCAGGTGTAATCCAGTCCACACTGGTGAACCACGTCCCAAATCCTCAACCACATGACCATCTCGCACACAGTTTAGTGCAGGAGGTGTTTCGCATAAGCGACCTGCTCCTGCAAACCACGGGCGTTTTCAATCTAAAACCGCTTATTACCATATTCCACGCTGACTCAATTGGCGCTATGCTTTATAGCTAATAAATACTCATTTTTTACGATCGCGCCTATATAGTAACGCAACTACAGGTCTGGCAGGGCTGTTGAGACATGGTTGTGTTGATTAAACTGAACTAAGGACTTAGCTTAGAGGAGTATCCATGTCACCTATTGTTCAGGTAGAACACTTACACAAACAGTACAACGTACCCAACGGGATTATCGCAGTGGAAGATGTTTCGTTTGATATTCAAAAAGGTGAGATCTTCAGCCTCCTCGGACCAAACGGTGCTGGCAAAACCACAACAATTTCTATACTGAGCTGTCTTCTTCAGCCAACCAGCGGCACTGTTGTTATCGATGGTCACTCGGTCGTAAAAAACCCCAAAAAGGTTAAGCAGATTATTGGAGTCGTTCCCCAGGATATTGCGCTGTATCCAACCATGACTGCTCAGGAGAATCTGGTTTTTTGGGGCAAAATGTATGGCCTGAGCGGTAAACACCTCCAGGATCGGGTGACCAAAGTTTTGGCGATCGCCGATTTACAAGAGCGCGCCAATGACAAGATCGAAACTTTCTCCGGTGGCATGAAACGGCGCATCAATATCGCGGTGGGATTGCTGCACGATCCCAAGGTTGTGTATCTCGATGAACCTACGGTTGGCATTGACCCACAGAGTCGGCGCCGTATTCTGGATTCGATCAAGCAGCTGAACAGCCATGGCATTACCGTCCTGTACACCACCCACTATATGGAGGAGGCGCAGGAACTAAGCAATCGAATCGGCATTATCGACCATGGCAAGCTGATTACGGTTGGCACCCTGCAAGAGCTCACCGAGCTGGTCGGACAACACGATATCATTCAGTTTGAATTCGATCCCGCCACCGTCAACCTTGATAAAACCATTGAAGCGTTCAAAACCATCCCCGATGTTGATCATGTCACTGCTTCGCCCGAAGCAAACCTGATCATGGTCCAGAGCCGCAACACCAATGCGATTCTTTCCCTGCTGATTGCCACGATCGGCGATACAGGAACCCAAATCAAAAGCCTTCAAATTAAAGAACCCAATCTCGAGTCGGTGTTTCTCCATCTTACCGGTCGGGCGCTTCGTGATTAGCCATCCTGCCTGGATATCAGTATGTATGTGCAGAGGCGTTCAATAAGGATAGATTTATGAAAGCACTAACTATCGCCTGGAAAGACACTTTAATCCGGTTTCGCGACCGTAACGCATTGTTGTTGATGCTCCTGGCGCCCCTGGTCATCTCCGGCATTATGGGCGCTGCCTTTGGTGATCAAGCTGCCACCCCAACCATCAGCAATATTCCATTGGTGGTGGTCAATCAGGATCAGGGCGTGCTAGGACAGCGTTTTATCGAGGTACTGAATACTGGCGAGCTCATGGATCTGCTGGAGCCAAAGGTGATGGCCGACCTCGAGGCGGCGCGCGATCTGGTTGAAACTGGCAACGTTCGCGCTCTTGTCCTGATTCCGGCCGACTTTAGCGTCAGTCTGGAAACGACGAGCGGCAACGATCTGGCCAGCAGCCAGCCAGCCAAAATATTAATCTACACCGATCCAGCAGCGCGAATTTCGCCGACCATCGTCCGAACGGTGGTGACCGAAATCGCTAACGTCTTCAGCAATAACGCCATCGCCAGCGAAATAACCGCCCAGCAGGTGCTCGAGCAGCTCGGCAGCACAAGTCCGGCGCTGGTCAATTTCGACCCAGTGCTGGATAAAAACCTTGCCACGCTGACTGGCAGCCAGTCGGTTGCGGAGCTGAAGGTGACGGTGACCAGTGGGAATAGCCGCGCTAACATGAACCCGATCGCCTTTTTCGCGCCCAGCATGGCGATTTTCTTTCTGATGTTCACCATGTTCGATGGCACCCGCTCGATTCTGGTAGAACAAGCCAATGGGACCATGGATCGTCTCAAGAGCACCCCAACGGGGATCAGTCAGATTTTGCTGGGGAAGCTTTTGGGGACATTCCTGACCGGGACCCTCCAGTTTGTTACCCTGGTGGTGGCCTCCTCGGTAATCTTTGGGCTGAGCTGGGGGAGCTCTATTCCCGGTCTGGCGCTGATGTTGGTTGCGTTTGTCGCCGCTGCTACGGCTATCGGTGCGCTGGTTACCGCCTTCTCGAAAGATCTGGTCCAGGCCAATCTCCTCGGCTCAATGATCACCCTGCTGTTTGGCTTTTTGGGCGGCAATTTCTTTATGATTGAGAATTTCCCGCAGTGGCTCCAGATTGTCAGCAAGATGACCATCAATCGCTGGGGAATCGATGGATTTAGCGACCTGACTGTTCGTGGCCTTGGGATCCAGGAGGTTCTTTTGGAAGCGGGTGTATTGCTTGGGATTGCATTGGTGTGCTTTAGCCTGGCGGCCTGGCGGTTGCCCCGCCGTTTTGTGAGGTAGATCAATGATACCGAAAGCCATAGCGATTGCCCTGGCGTATCTGCAGATGATAGCGCGCAATCGGAGTTTCCTGATTCAGATGTTCGTTATTCCAATTATGCTGACCTTTATCATCGGCCAGGCCATTGGTGGCGGTAGTGACGAGCTCCCCGATCCGACCACAACCTGGCGGGTCAATATTGTCAATGAGGATGCCGGTCAGCTTGGCCTCCGATTGATCGAGTATGTCAAAAAAACGCCCCGCCTGGATGTGCAGGTTGTGGATCGGCAAACGGCCATGGATGCGGTCGCCCGGGC
>JACCRK010000245.1 GCA_013813565.1 Herpetosiphonaceae bacterium | reverse complement strand
ACCACACCCGCAAGCGGGTACCCGCCCAGTGCGCGGGCGAGGGGACGGGTTTCCCGTCAAAACCAGGTCAAACAGGGACTTTGCCCATGCCCTGGGCCGGGTGATTGTATGCTAGCTGGAGCATTGTACGATGAAGCAGCCTCTCCTCTCCGCCGCCGAGATTTGCGCCGAGCTTGCCCACACCCAGGCGCTGTTTGCCGATATTCGGGCCAAGTTCACCGGGCTGGGCGTCGAGCGCGGCGGCCACGAGCGCCCAGGCGTTGTGCCGATCTACGTCAAAAAGTACGGCGAGTACATCAGCATTCTCTACCCCGACGTGCAGCGCTTCTCGGTCGAGTCGTCGTTCTCCGAGGCCCAGCTGCGCTATGTGAACGCGGCGCAGCTGGCCCTGTGGGCGGGCGGATCACCATACCGGCCCGTCGTTTTTTTAGCCCCCGCCGCACCTAATCCTCCAGCACTTCGCAAACACTATGCATCAGGAGCGCTGCTGCCGGATATGTGCCGCCAGAGCGTACAGCTCAGCAAGCTCGCTCCGCCCGCTGGCAGCGAATCGCGCTTGTATATCCTCTAGCGTGAGCTGCAAGACGGACGCCACACGCTCACCGTCATGAGGATTGGTCGGCGCACCGACCAGCTCGACTTCGCTGTAGCCAACCAACCGATGAAACTCTGGGTGCGGAATGTGGGGTCGAAACGGGTGCGGCGCTGAAGAATGGCACTCCCAGATGCCAAAGGGCACAAACGTGTGTAGTTTCGCGCCGGCCTCTTCCATGAGCTCGCGCCGAGCGGTTGCTAGGTAGTGTTCGCCTGGCTCGCACGTGCCGCCTGGCAGCTCCAAGGATCCATCTTCTAGCTGCACCACTACCCACAGATCGCCAGTGAACGGCACAATATTGATATTGCTGATCATCGCTGGCGTGGACGGCTGATCGATTATTTTGAAGATACATGTCACCTCATCCCAGATGATCGGCTGCACCAAAGTTGGTAGCTGTGAGAGATCAAAGGTGTTCAGCATAGATTCTTCCTCCCGGCTGCTCAGCTGATTAATGTGTGTTTAAAAAAGGCGGCGGGCGGTGAATGCACCTCCCGCCGCCTTTTTCGATCTAGCCTGGGGATGAGCAAGATTAGCGCAGTAGAATGCCCTAATCCCTAATCCCTAATCCCTAACCCCTAGTCCTCCAGCACCTCCAGCACCGTCCGGGCCGGGGCGCCATCGCTGCCGACCAGCTTGAGCGGCAGGCAGATCAGGCGATAGCGGCCGGGCGTGACGGCGTGCAGATCCAGCCCCTCGATCACGCCGACCCGCGCGCCCAGCAGGATGCCGTGGGTTGGGTGGTTCTCCTCGGCCTCGAACGGCTCGACCGAGAGATAGTCGACCCCGACCAGCTTCAGCCCACGGGTGACCACCCAGCGCGCCGCCGTGCTGTCGAGCGCCCGAAACTCGGTGTGAAAGCGCAGCGGCTGCTCCTGCCACCAGGCCGAGTTGCGGGTCTTGATCAGCAGCCGCTCGGTGTCGGCGGCGACGCTGGCGCCCTCCAGGTCGGCGGCGGTGATGCGGCCCTCGCCGGCCAGCTCGATCACCTGGCACAGCCCGACAAACTTGTCCAGGTCAAGCTGGTCGACGCCGATGTCGTTGGGGATGAAGTGCAGCGGGGCGTCGACGTGGGTGCCGGTGTGGACGCCAGCGTTCAGCCGCGAGACGTTGGCGACCGAGCCTTCCTCGATCTTGCCCTCGCGCTCTAGGGAGACCGCTGGGTCGCCGGGCCAGGTCGGCAGGGCGTTGGAGACCGGCAGCGAGATATCGATCAGACGTGACATGGTTCCTCCTAAAATTCCAAAAAAAGCGTAGATGACTGTGTCCGCCGCGAGACTCAGGGCTGGCGAATGTTCGCCCGGCCGAGCGCGCGCACCTGGCCGGGCAGCGCGATGCCGTAGGCCGGGCCGTCGGCGGTCGGCTCAACCTGCACGCCGCCGATCAGGCAGGTGCGCTCGGCGGCCAGAAGCTCCAGCAGCCAGCGCTCACGCAGGCCGGGCGGCGCGAGCAGCTGGCGCACCAGCCGGGCCAGCCAGGCCGCCGCCCAGCCCGACTCGATCAGGGTGGCTGGCTCGGCCTCCAGGGCGCCGGCATCGCTGTAGGCTGCGATCTGCTCGGGCGTTGGGTTTGGCGCCGGGCCAAGCGCCAGATGGCCACGCAGATCGCTCAGCGCCGGGCCACGCCGCCCGTCGATCACCAGCGCCTCCCAGTAGCGGGCGCGCGGGTAGCAGCGGCCCACCACGTGGGGGAGATCGGCTTGACGTAAGGCGCGGGCGATCGCGAAGTCGGCGGCGGTGCCGGTCGTCACCAGCGCGGCGGTGATGCTGTGCTCGGCGATCAGCGCGGCGACCTGTTGCTCGGTCTCCAGCGCCTCGGCGTAGGCGAACACCGCGGGCGCTCCGGCGGCCAGCAGGGACGTGCGCAGGGCGCTGGCCTTGGGCTGGCCGATCGTGTCGACCGCGAAGGCCTGGCGAACTGGGTTGGCCACGTCAACGTGATCGGGGTCGGCGATGACGAGGCGCTCGGCGGCGTCGGCCAGCGCCAGCGCCGCCACGCTGCCCAGGCTGCCCAGCCCGGCGATCAGCAGCGCTCCCCGGCGGGCCGGCGGCGTGCGAAAGGCGGCGGGCGGCGGGGTGGGCACCTCAAGCGTCACCGCGCCGGGGTCGCTTGGCGCCGCGAAGTGCAGCTCGCGCTGGCCCGCCGCCCAAAGCTCGGCCAGGTCAGCGCGGGCGAACTCGGTACGGCGCAGCAGCAGTGCACGGGCCAGACCGGCGACCAGAAAGAGCGCCGGCTCCAGTCCCGGTGCGGCGGCTGGCCAGCCGTGGCTGAGCTGGATGAACTGCGCGGTTCGGGCCTGGTCATCATCATTATTCGGCAGCACGACGCGGGCGGCCCACGGGCTGGCGACGCCGCCCGGCACGACCAGCAGCGCCGGAGCGCCGACCGAATGCGCCCACTCCACTGTCTGTCGCAGGAGCGGCGCCGCGCCCAGGCCAACCACGAGATCGGGCGGGGCGGCCGCGAGGGTTTGCGCACTCAGCGGCGCAGCATCTAAAGCCAAGGCCGCGCCATGGTGATGAGCCAGCGCGACCTTGAGAACTGTCTGATCGTAGTCGGCGCCGTCCCAAAGCCAGCACCCAACCCCGCAGGCCGCCAGATACTCCACCAGCGGGGCGGCGTGGGACAGGCCCAGGACGGCCACGCGAGCCGCCTGCAGCTGCGTGCCAATGATTGGAATGGTGCGGGAGAAATGATCCATAGTGTGATGAGCGGCAGGCGACAGTTACGTCGCCCGCCGCTGATTCCTTGTTGGAAAAAGGAGCGTCTAGGCTTTGTTGGCCAAATAATCGATCATGTCGATCTTGGTGACAATACCCCGGACGATCTCGGCCTCATCGACCACCACCGCGACGTGGCCGCGGCTGAAGATCTCGCCGAGCGCATCGATGTTGGTGTCGGGGCCAACGGTGGCGACATCGGTGCTGACAATATCGGCGATCGGGTGATCCATTGAACCTGCGCCGGAGAGCAGGTAGTCCAGCAGGTCCACCTCGGTGATCATGCCGGTCAGGGTGCCATCGGCGGCGACCACCGGCATCTGCGAGATATTGTCGCTCTTCATGTGGGCGATCACGTGGCCGACCGTATCGTGCGGCTGGGCCGTGATCACCTTGCGCGGGCGGACGTTGAGCAGGTGGCTGACCGGCTCGCTCTCCATAAAGCTGTTCTCGCGCATCCAGTCGTCGGAGAAGATTTTGCTGATGTAGCGGGCGCCGCCGTCGGGCAGCAGCACCACCACGGTCTTATCCTCGCCCCAGTTCTGGGCGCGCAGCCACTTCAGCGCCCCGGCCATCGCCATTCCACACGAGCCGCCGACGAACAGGCCCTCCTCGCGGACCAGGCGGCGGGTCATCAGGAACGACTCCTTGTCGTTGACCTGCACCACGTCATCGACGTACTGAAAGTGCATCGTGGTTGGCAGGAAATCCTCGCCAACGCCCTCGACCTTGTAGCCGAAGGCTGGGCCGAGCACGCCGGTGCGGAAGTACTCGGTGTACAGCGATCCGACCGGGTCGATCCCAACCACCTTGATGTCGGGATTCTGCTCCTTGAGGAACTTGGCCGTGCCGCTGATCGTCCCGCCGGTGCCCATCCCGGCGATAAACGCGTCGATCTTCCCGCCGGTCTGGCGCCAGATCTCCGGCCCGGTCGAGCGGTAGTGGGCCTCGGGGTTGGCCTGGTTCCAGTACTGTCCGGCCAGAATCGCGTTGGGGGTCTCCTCGGCCAGCCGCTTGGAGACCGAGTAGTACGAGCGCGGGTCATCGGGCTCGACGGCGGTTGGCGTGATCACCACCTTGGCCCCGAGGGCGCGCAGAAAGCGAATTTTCTCATCGCTCATCTTGTCAGGCATGACAAAGATGGTTTTATAGCCCAGAATTGCCGCCGCGATCGCCAGGCCGGCCCCGGTGTTGCCGCTGGTTGGCTCGACGATGGTGCCGCCGGGCTTGAGCCGCCCGGAGCGCTCGGCATCTTCGATCATGGCCAGGCCAATCCGGTCCTTGACCGAGCCGCCCGGATTCATATACTCGACCTTGGCCAGCACCTGAGGGCGCAGCCCGCGATTCAGCCGGTGGATTCGCACCAGCGGTGTGTTGCCGATCGCATCGAGAATGGTGTCGCAGATTTCCGGCATCGCCATTGTTGCCGTTTCAGCTAGAGTCACAGTTTCCTCCTGATTGTGTTCGTTGCAGGCTGCATCAGCCCTGCAATCTATGGTAGCACAAATAGACCGGGCCGCGAACGGGGGCGGGTTTGGTGAATCGATGATCGGGTATGATAGCGGCGATATTCTTTGATTAAAGGAGCTGCTGTTCGATGAAAAAAATCCTCTCTGCCATGCTCGCCACGCTGGCCCTGGCGCTCGCCGGATGTGGCGGCGATCAGGCGACCACCGCGCCAACCAGCCCTCCGGCGGCGGCGGCAACCAGCGTCCCCACAGCGGCGCCTACCGCCAGCGGCCCGGATTTCTCTGACCCGGCCAGCGTGGCTAATGCGGTCTTCGCTGGGGCGGCGGCCGAGGATTTCGCCTCGCTGGCGGGCCTGTGCGATCCGCTGAAAGAGGGCCAGGAGGATACCGAGAGGATCTGTGCGCTGGCCACCGATCCCACCGACCGCGTTGAGTTTCTAGATGCTTTTGCCAAAGGCAAGGTCAGCGGTGTCCCCGCTCTGCGCACCGAACTCGGGGTGGAGTACGCCGATGTGCCGATTCTGATGGGCACGGATGGCGACTATGCGGAGACCCTCGTGCTGGTCAACCGCGCTGGCAAGTGGTACCTGAGCGACCTCTAGCGGGGGCTGCCGCTGGGGCAGAATAAGCAGAAGCGCCGCATCTTGCTTTATGCCAAGGTGCGGCGTTTGTTTTAGCCAGGGTTTATGTGTTTTCACTTCCAGATTCATTGATTTTGGGTTCTACCGGATCTCCCGTGGTGGCCACTAAATAGCGGATCTTGCTCCATAGCCGCATCACTGGCATGATGGTGCGCATTGATTGATGAAATCTCGAGGTATGTATGGCCAAGCCGCCGACGAT
>JACCRK010000233.1 GCA_013813565.1 Herpetosiphonaceae bacterium | reverse complement strand
CGGAATAGATACACCCACTGCAGTGCAGGTATGGTCATAGCTTTTTGCCTCCTCGTTGAGTACACGATGCTCCGCAACAGTGCGAAGCAGCCGCATGGTAGCAGAAAAAGCCGCAACGTAAAATCGGAATTTTAGCGCTCGAGCATAATCAGCACCCCGGCGACCACCGCCACAATCGATACAACCGTCGGCAGCAAGGGAATGTCGATGTTTACCAGCAGCAGCACCGCCTGGGCGATCAGCCAGATCGCCAGCGCGACAGTGCCGATCGCGTTCCGCCGCAGGCCCAGCAGCAGCGCTCCGGCGGCGATCACCAGGGCGAATGGCGTGATTGGCACGCTCAGGCCCAGAAATGGCAGCAGCCCGACAATAATCAGCCCGACTCCGACCAGCAACGCGATTGAGTTGGTTCGCCGTTTCATCAATACTCCTTGAGACGCAGCATTGCCCTTGATCGGCAATCGTTAAGAATGATTAAGCACAGTATAGCTGATGGTGGACGCCTAAACGTCAGGCGGGAGCTGGCGGGGCGCACGAAAAGGCGCTGCGTTGAAAGAAGCGCTTGATCTAAACTGAGGCTGCGGCTACACAAAGGTGCGCAGGTCGTAGGGCAGATGGCCGGTATCGTTGTGCGAGATCAGCATCATGCGCCCATCGGACTCGATGGCGACCTCACTGATGCCGCAGTTGTGGATATCGGTGTTGGCCCAGCTCTCGATCGGCACCTGCAGCGCCCGACAGACCAGATAGCGAATAATATTGCCGTGGCAGACAATGATCTCGTGGCGGGTAACCTGTGCCGCAGCCTTGAAGTAGCGCTCGAAGGCCCGCTCGGCCTGCAGGGCATCTCGCTCGATCACGGCCTCGGACAGGTGGGCAAACTGCTGGGTCAGATGCGGCGGAATACATGGCAGGCACTCCCACAGCACGCGGGCGGGCCGGAGCGGCACCGCATCAACCGCGGTGGCAATGATGTTGGCCGTCTCGCTGGCCCGCCGCAATGTGCTGTGATGGATGGTGGCGATGGGTAAATTCCTGAGGCGCTCGGCGGTCAGCCGCGCCTGTGTCCGCCCAAGCTCGGTCAATCTCCCGCCGAGCTTATCGGCGGTGCGGGTTTGAGAATCGTACTGCCCGTGGCGAACAAGATAGAGGATGCGCTGTGCCATAACGTCTCGTGCTCCGTTGTGCTGTAATGCTCCACCCGACGATTGTAGCACTTAATCAGCGCCCCAATCGATGGCGGCGATCTGGCGTGGCCGTGATAGCCGGCTGGTCTGGCTCCTCAGCTTGGGCCGATGCTGGCGCCGCGACAGGTATGCTAAACTAGGCCCATCGAACCCATCTGATCAGCTTGAGGATATGATGACACAGAACGAATCGATTGTGGTTTTGGATTACGGCTCCCAGTATAGTCAACTGATTGTGCGTCGCGTGCGCGAGGCGGGTGTGTACAGCGAGCTGCTGCGGTTTGATGTCGCTGCCGACGAGGCCCTGGCGCTCAGCCCACGTGGCATCATTTTGTCGGGTGGCCCCAACAGCGTCTATGCCGAAGGGGCGCCGCAGCTGCCGGCCTGGGTGGTCGAGAGCGGCCTGCCGGTGCTGGGGATCTGCTACGGGCTGCAGCTACAGGCCCACACGCTGGGCGGGCGGGTTGAGCCGGCGGGCGAGCGCGAGTTTGGCCCGGCGACCATCACCCTTACCGCCGAGTCGCCGCTGTTTGCCGGCACGCCCAGCGAGCAGCCGGTCTGGATGAGCCACGGCGATCGGTTGGCGGCGCTGCCGGCTGGCTGGCAGCCGATCGCGGTCAGCCCGAACTCGCCATTTGCGGCGGCGGCGGACGAGGCGCGCCGCTGGTACGGGCTGCAGTTTCACCCCGAGGTGGTCCACTCGCCGTATGGCAAGCAGCTGCTGCACAACTTCCTCTACACCATCTGCGGCTGTGAGGGGACGTGGCAGCCGAGTCAGTTTATCACCGACGCGGTGGCGCGGATTCAGGAGCAGGCCCCGAGCGGCCAGGTAATCTGCGGGCTCAGCGGCGGGGTCGACTCGGCGGTGGCGGCGCTGCTGGCCCACGCGGCGGTTGGTGATCGGCTGACCTGTATCTTTGTCGACAACGGCCTGCTGCGGCTGGGCGAGGCGGCGCAGGTCACCCAGACCTTCAGCGACCATATGCACATCGAGCTGATCGCGGTCGATGCCGCCGACGAGTTTCTCAGCGCCCTGGCCGGCGTGACCGACCCGGAGCAAAAGCGCAAGATCATCGGCGAGAAGTTTATTCGGATCTTCGAGCGCGAGGCGCGGGCGCTCGACGACGCGGCCTACCTGGTCCAGGGCACGCTGTACCCCGACGTGATCGAGTCGACCGCGCCGGACCGCAGCGTGGCGGCCAAGATCAAAACCCACCACAACGTTGGCGGGCTGCCGGCCGATATGAAGCTCAAGGTCATCGAGCCGCTGCGGATGCTGTTCAAGGACGAGGCGCGGGCGGCGGGCCTGGCCCTCGGTCTTCCGGAGGACTGGGTCTGGCGCCACCCATTCCCTGGGCCGGGGCTGGCGGTGCGGCTGCTCGGCGCGATCTCCCGCGAGCGCCTGGACACGCTGCGCCACGCCGACGCGATCTTCCTGGAGGAGCTGCGGGCGGCCAGCCTCTACCGCGCCACCCAGCAGGCCTTTGCGGTGCTGCTGCCGGTGCAGAGCGTCGGCGTGATGGGCGACGGCCGCACCTACGCCGATGTGATCGCGCTGCGGGCGGTGACGACCGACGACTTCATGACCGCCGACTGGGCACGGCTGCCGACCGAGCTGCTGGCCAAGGTCTCGAACCGCATCGTCAACGAGGTCCAGG
>JACCRK010000222.1 GCA_013813565.1 Herpetosiphonaceae bacterium | reverse complement strand
CGGGCTTTCCCACGCTGAACATCGATCTGATCTACGGGCTGCCCGGCCAGACCGTGGCCAGCTGGCTTCACTCGCTGGAGGCCGCGCTGCGCTTCGCCCCCGAGGAGCTGTATCTCTACCCGCTGTACGTCCGCCCGCTGACCGGCCTCGACCGGCGGGGGACCGGGCTGGACGTCGATCTGCGCCTGGAGTGCTACCGGGCGGCGCGGGCGCGGCTGCTTGACGCCGGCTACGCACAGGTCTCGATGCGCATGTTTCGCGCCCGCCACGCCCCTGAGCAGTCCGGCCCGGTCTACTGCTGCCAGAGCGATGGGATGGTCGGCCTGGGCGCCGGCGCCCGCTCGTACACCCGCGACCTGCACTACTCCAGCGAGTACGCCGTCGGCGCCACCTCGATCAAGGGCATTCTGAGCGACTACATCCGCCAGCCCGCCGCTGCGTTCGCCCAGGCCCGCTACGGCTGCGCGGTGGACGCCGCCGAGCAGCGCCGCCGCTACGTCATCCAGTCGCTGCTCCAGGCGGACGGCCTGGACTGTGGGGCCTACCAGGCCCAGTTTGGCTCAGCAGTCTGGGTCGACCTGCCTGAGCTGGCCGAGGTGCTGGCCTATGATCTGGCCCACCAGGAAGGGCCGATTCTGCGTCTGAGCGCCGCCGGGATGGAGCGCTCCGATACGCTGGGGCCGTGGCTCTACTCGCCGCGGGTGCGCCAGCTGATGGAGGTATACGAGCTGCGATGAACCTTGCTATCTTGTACCGCGGCCCGCTGTCGAGCTGCAACTACGGCTGCCCCTACTGCCCGTTCGCCAAGCACCACGAGACACGGGCCGAGCACGAGGCCGACCGGCTGGCCCTGGAGCGCTTCGTGGCCTGGGTCGCCGCCCAGGCTGAGATACAGATCGCGGTGTTCTTTACGCCGTGGGGCGAGGCGCTGATCCGGCGGCGCTATCAGCAGGCGATTGTGGCGCTGACCAACCTGCCCAACGTCACCAAGGTCGCCATCCAGACCAATCTTTCGGCGCGGCTGGGCTGGGCCGAGGGCTGCGACAAAGCGCGGCTGGGACTGTGGGCAACCTACCACCCCGGCGAGATCAGCCGGGCGCACTTTCTGGCCCGCTGTCTGGATGCCGACCAGCGCGGGGTGCGCCTGAGCGTCGGCGTGGTCGGCCTGAGCGAGCACGCCGAGGAGATCGCGGCCCTGCGACGCGAGCTGCCGCCGCACATCTACCTTTGGATCAACGCCTACAAGCGCGAGCCGGACTACTACACCCAGACTGATATCGCCCGTTTTACCGCTGTCGACCCGCTGTTTCCGCTCAACAACCAGCGCCACCCTTCGCTGGGCAAGCCCTGCCGGGCCGGCGAGTCGGTGATCTCGGTCGATGGCGCTGGGACGATGCGCCGCTGCCACTTTGTGCGCACGCCGATCGGCAACATCTACACGCCCGGCTGGGCCGACGCCCTGCGTGAGCGCGCCTGCCCCAACGAAACCTGCGGCTGCCACATCGGCTACGTCCACCTCGATGAGCTGCGGCTGGGCCAAGTCTTCGGCGCGGGCATCCTGGAGCGCATCCCCAGCGAGCCGATCTGGCTGGAGCAGTGATCAGTGATTCAGTGGTCAGGAGTAATCACTGATCACTAACCACTGACCACTAATCACTGATCACTACGTCTAGCGTGGCTTGCCGATCGGATGGGTGAGGAACTCGACGATCTCGGCCAGCACCACGCGCACGCCCACCGCCAGCGACGAGCGCAGGATGCGCCGGATCTTCCAGTCGCCGCCGCGCACCAGGCGCAGCAAGGCCCTTGGCCGCAGATGAAAAAGCGCCTCGGTGATCTTGACGCTCCAAAACAGCTGGGCCGGTGAAAGGTGCGCGGTGGCGATCACCTGGTTGCGATAGGTCCACAGGGCTTGATCGGGCTGGATGATCGCCGCAGGATCGGTGTCTTTGCCCGCGGCGGTCCAGAAGTGCGGCGTCATGTAGACGGCGTTGAGAATATCGGGGTCCAGCCGGCAGATCTTGGCCAGCTTGGCGCGCACTGTGCGCGGGGTCTCGTCCTCCAGGCCGTAGATAATATTGACCAGGCTAATGATATTGTGTTCGCGCAGAAGCCGCACAGCCTCTCTGGACACCTGGTAGGGGTTGTTTTTGCGCACAGCGGCGACCACATCATCCTCCAGCGACTCGACTCCCATCACCACATAGTCAATGCCGGCGGCCTTGGCCAGCGGCAGGATCGCGGCCTGCTCGACCACCCCGGCGGCGGTCATATTGACGTTCAGCGAAAGATTGAGCTTGGCGGCCGCCAGCAGCTCCAGCAGCTCGCGAAAAGCCTGCGGGTCGGCGGCGATATTCTCATCGGCCATCCAGACAATCCGCACGCCGTAGCGATTGGCCAGGATCGACAGCTCGTCGACCAGGTTCTGGGCGCTGCGGTGGCGCCATTTCTTCCAGAACATCCACTGCCCGCAGTAGGTGCACGAGAGCGTGCAGCCGCGGCTGAACTGCATGCCCGCCGCCCGGCCCATGCCAAACAGATTGTAGCCCGGCCAGTCGACCAGCTCCCAGGCGGGCCGGTGGCAGTCCAGGTCCTGGATTGGCGGGCGCGAGCGGCTGGATTGTACGCCGTCGTCCGTGCGCCAGCTCAGCCCGGCGACCTCGCTGAGTGGTGCCCCCTGCTCCCAGGCCGCCATCAGCTCCACGATGCTCTGCTCGGCCTCGCCGCGCACAATCACATCAAGGGCCGGGCAGGCGTTGAGCGACTCTGCGGCGGCATACGACGGGTACACGCCGCCGTAGGCAATCTTGACGCTTGGAAAGGCGTCGCGCAGCACCTGGGCGGTGACCAGGCAGCATGGATGGGCTGCGGTGGAGCCGGTGTGCCCCAGCAGGATCCAGTCCGGCTTGAAGCTGCCAATCTCCGCGATCAAGCGCTGTGGCGCCCAGCCGTACAGATCGTTATCGATCAGTCGTACAGTATGCCCCGCATCAAGCAGTGGTCCGCCGAGAAAAACCAGTCCCAGCGGCACCTGGTAGCCAAGCCCAAACCGGTTGGCAATAAAGCGTCGGGCCGGAGTCAAGAGGATAATTCGCGCTGCCATAGTCCCGCCTTTCTCATTCTGCTGGAGCTGTTTAATCTCAGCCGCCTTGCGTGAAAGATATCACGATAATGAGAGTGTGGTGTGGAAGCGCTGGAATGCCAACAGAGATTCAGGC
>JACCRK010000176.1 GCA_013813565.1 Herpetosiphonaceae bacterium | reverse complement strand
CGGCGTGGTGATACAACTGCCGGCGCGCCAGACATTGCCCGACAGGGCGATCGTCAGCGGCCGGTCGGCGCACTTCATATAGTGGGCCATTGGGATAGTGGCCTGGGCTACGCCGACGCCGGCCTGGGCAAACAGCAGCAGCGCGACGGCATCGCCGGCCTGGGCGGCCTGCGCCGCGATGCTGCACAGATGGGCACGGTCGGCCGGGCTGCGGTACTGTCTGGCCCAGGTCCGCAGTCCCTCGGCGTCCTCGACCGCGAGCTGGGTACAGAGCAGCTCGGTCAGCTGGGTGGGCCGGCCACCAAAGGGAGCGCTGATTGCGGCGCCCAGGGCCAGCGAGCCAATGGTTACGCCGGATCCCAGGTCGGCGCTGGCCTGGGTAACATCCAGGCTGTCGGTCAGATGGCTGAACTCAAGCGCATCTGCTACCCCGGTTGATCCCCAGAACGTGCCAAGTGAGACCATAATCGCCGGGTCAGGGAAGTTTGCCGCCGCCCACAGCGCGCTCAGGTCGCCGTCGTCGTTGACGGTGATCGCCTCGGGCGCTATCTTCAGCACCGAGAGCCACTCGCTGGCCTCGGCGCTGCGCAGGCTGCGCCAGTTCGCGCAGCTCAGGAAGATCCCGGCCACCTGTTCGCCGCTGATGTTGCTGGCGACCAGCGCCTCATCAACCGCATCAAGCATATGAATGCGGGCATTGATATGATCCTTGCCATTTCCGCCATAGATCGGGCCGCTGTGACCACGGCCGAGCCGGCGGCCGGTCTCATCGGCGACCAGCACATCAAGCCGACTCGCGCCGCCATCAACCCCAACAAAGTACCGCATACCGTCTCCTTAGCGTCACTCGGCAGCCTGCGCCGCCATAATGATGCTCATTGTTTTGTAGGTGAGCTTGGCTGTGACAAAATCCGCCGAGTGAAAGCCGGCGATTGGCGCCAGCTCCATCACATCGAAGGCCAGCACCTGCGCCGCCTCACGCGCCACGATCCGCACGATCTCCAGGGTTTCATTCCAGCTCAGCCCATCTGGCTCGGGCGTGCCGGTGGCTGGAACCAGGCTGACATCCAGCCCATCAATATCAATGGTCAGATAGACCGGCTGGCCGCGTACAAAGTCCGCCAGGGCCGCCAGATGCATGCCGGCGTGAATATCCTCGCTGAAGAAGGTGGTCACCCGCTCGTCGCTGCGGATAACCTCGGCCTCATCGACCGAGAGCGAGCGAATGCCCAGCTGTAGCACCGGCCCGGCCCCGGCATCGAGCACCCGCCGCATGGCGCAGGCGTGCGAGTGGGGCGTGCCCTCGTACTCATCGCGCAGATCGGCGTGCGCGTCGATCTGCACCGTGACAAATGGGCCGTGGGCGGCGAACAGCCCCTGCGCCACCGCCCCTGAGATCGAGTGTTCGCCGCCAAGCACACACAGCAGCTTGCCCTGGCCGGCCTGCCGCTGAACCTCGGCGGCGATAATGCCCATCGCCTCATCCGGGCTGGCATCCTCCATCGTCAGTGCGGGAAGCGTATGCACGCCCCAGCGCAGACCTGGCTCATCTTCAAACTCACGGTCGTAGAGCTCAACCTGCTGCGAGGCCGCAATGATGGCCTCCGGGCCAGCCGCCGTGCCACCGCCATAGCTCACAGTTGCCTCGTATGGCACCGGCAAGATCAGCACCATGCTCTGGTCATAGTTACTATGCACCGTATCTAACCCTAAAAAGTTGTGCGGGATCTCATAGGACATTGGGTACACCTCCACAGTCAAGATTTATTGGAACGTACACCATCTGGGTGAATGCTGGCACAGCACACCACCGGCAACTCCTGCCATTGTAGCGCACGATCCAACTTCGTATGTGGGAGAATTTTGCAAAGTCACTCAGGACTGTCGGTGGATTGTCGGCGGTTCGGCAAGCGGGTATAATGCTAGGACCAAAAGCTCTCAACTGATTAAGGATGTCTTCATGAGTGTTGAAACCCAACTCGCCGAGTATTTAGAAGCCCATCTTGATGAGATGGCGGTGGCCTGTGCCGAACAGCTGCGGACATTGCCTAACACCAACTACCCAAAAATCCCGCTTGAGCAGCTCCAGATTGTCACTCGCTCCCCCTTTATCGCCAGCATTGCAGCAATCCGCGGCGATCGGGATGCGCTTATCACTTTTTCCAAAAATGCGATTCGCCAGCGCGCCCAGCGGAATGATATTCGTGACCCCGAGACAATCAGCCAGATCGGCGATATTTTATACGTTATTCTCAAGGATAAAGCTCAGAAGGCCTTTCCTGATGATCCCACCGCGCAGGCTCAGGCGATTGTGGCGGTTGCCGAGCTGACCTATGTTTCGAATACAGCCAGCTATCAGGCCTATCTTGAGGTGCGCGAAGAGCACTTTAGCCAGCGCGAGGCCGAGCTGCAAAGTATGCAGGCCGACTATGAGCAGGTCAGCGCCGCGATCCGCGAGCTGTCCGCGCCAATTGCGCCAATTCACGACAACATTCTGGTGCTGCCGCTGGTTGGTTCGATCAATCAGGATCGAGCGACGTTTCTGACCGAGGATCTGCTTGAGGAGATCGTCGCGCGCCAGTCCGATGTGGTGATTATCGATATCACCGGCGTGCCGGTGGTCGACACCAATATCGCCAACTACCTGCTTCAGACCACCCGTGCGGTCAGCCTGCTGGGCGCCCAGGTGATTCTAGTTGGCATCAGCGCCGAGATCGCTCAGACCATTGTCGGGCTGGAGCTGGACCTGCGCCAGCTGACGGTGCGGGCCAATCTACAGGATGGGATCGAGTACGCGCTGGCCCAGGTTGGCCTGGGCATTATGCCGCTGCAGGTGCGGTCCAGTGCTGCCTAAGCCGGCCACCCCGCCGCTTGAGCTGAGCAGCCCGCGCCCGGTTGTGCTGCTGGATATCGATGGCGTGATCAATGTTTTCCAATGTTCCCACGCCCGCGATGTTGTTGTCGCGCCGTACCTGCCAACCCTGAAGCTGCTGCCGGATTTGAGCGCTGCGCTGGCGCTGCTCAATACCCACGCCACGATTGTCTGGTGCTCAACCTGGGGCCAGCTGGTGAATCTGGATGCGGCGACGGTCTGGGGGCTGGGCGCCCGGCCGATCATCGAGCCAACTCCTGAGGAGGCGCCGCAGCGCGACTGGAAGGCCCTGGCGGTGCGCCGCACCTTTAGCCGCTGGCCTGGTCGGATCGTCTGGGTTGAAGATGGCTTCCGGCCAGCCGCCCGCAGCTGGGCCAGCCAGCGCCTCGCCGCCGGCGCTCCGACCCGCCTGGTCGATGTCACCGATAGCGGACTGACGCTCCCGATCGCTGAAGATATAGCAGATTGGATCCAACAATGACTGATCAACCGTCACGCGAGCTGACCCACCTCAACGCGCAAGGCGAGGCGCATATGGTTGATGTGGGGGCCAAAGCTGTGACGCAGCGGGAGGCCCAGGCCCAGGCGATTGTGCATATGCAGCCTGCCACCCTGGAGCTGCTCCTGGCCCAGAAGTTGCCTAAAGGTGATGTATTCGCAACCGCGCGCATTGCCGGCATTATGGCCGCAAAACGTACCAGTGAGCTGATCCCGCTCTGCCACCCGCTGGCGCTCAACGCCGTTGAGATCGCCCTCGAGCCGCAGCCAGAGACCAGCTCGCTGCAGATCATCAGCACCGTGCGCTGTAGTGGACAAACTGGAGTTGAAATGGAAGCACTCACGGCGGCGACGGTGGCCGCGCTCACGATCTACGATATGGCCAAGGCGGTCGACCGAGCAATGACAATTACCGATATTCTGGTCCGGCAAAAATCTGGCGGGGTGCGTGGGTCGTTCACCCACCCGCTCCTAGCGGCAGATGCCACTACTCCTGACGAGTAAGCATCTGTGCCCCGCCCCGACCTAGGCGACTACCCCAATGACGTGGCGGTTGAGGTCGCGGAAAGAGGCACATTATGCGAGCATTTGTATTCAGTGGCGGGGCAAATCGGGGATCATTACAGGCAGGCGCAACGCTGGCGCTGCTTGAGGCCGGGATTACTCCCGATATTGTGGTTGGCTCCTCGGTTGGCTCAATCAATAGCGCCGTCCTGGCCTGCAATCCCTCCCTCGAAGGGGTGCTCCAGATCGCCGAGCGCTGGAAAACCATTCGTCCTGAAGAAATTTTCCCTGGCAATAATGCCGTCGCCATGTGGCGCTTGCTGCGTGGCCATGGCTCACTCCACGATAATCACGCCCTGCGCCGCTTCATCCTCAGCCTGCTCCCACCAGGAACCCGCCGCTTCGCCGATCTGGCCGTGCCGCTGTTTGTCACCGCGACGCGCTTTCGCACCGGCGAGATGCACCTGTTTGGCCACGATCCCCAGGAGCGGATCATCGATGCGCTGATGGCGAGCTGTGCGGTGCCGCCGTATCTGCCGCCCTATCAGTATCGTGATGAGCTGTATCTTGATGGTGGCTTTGTCTCCAACCTGCCGATCAGCGCCGCCGTCGAGCTTGGCGCAACCGAGATCTGGGCGCTGGAGATTGGGGTGGATGCCGCCGCGATGCCGACCGGCGGGGTCTTTGGCACGCTGGCCCGCTCGGTCGAGACGCTGATGCGCCTCCAGATGCACCGTGAGCGCGAGCTGGTCCGGCTGATGCAGAAGACCGGCGTGGTGGTGCACCATATTCAGATGCTGCACTACAGCGGCATGGATGTGCGGAACTTTAGCCACAGCCCGGCGCTGATGGCTCTGGGCTATGCCAGCGCTCAGACCTATCTTGCCGAGCGCAGGCAGCTGCCAACCGAGTCGACGCCGGCTGAAATATCGGTGCGCAGCAAAGTCAGCGTGGCCTTGCGCACCACTATGGCCACCCAGAGCAATCTGGCCCGCCTGCGCACCGATTCGGTCAGAAGCCTGTGGCAGCGCCGCCGTGCGGTTCCGATGGGGCTGCCAAAAGGTTTGTGGGTGCGCCGCCGTGTAGTCCCGGTGCCAGTCGATGAGCCGTAGGGTTGAGGATTAGGGATTTGGGTGTTTGAAAATACCACAACGAGCGCAAGGGAGGAGTATCCCTTGCGCTCGTTGTGGTGTTATAGAGAGCCTGGCAGACCAGGCTAGGCCGCTTTTTGGAACGATGGCTTGGCCAGCAGCTCATAGACAAGTTGGTTGAGAGTTGATTCAGCCTGCAAGTATGTCGCAGAATAGCCAACCAGCTCACCGTTGAGATACATGGCGAAGTCACGACTTTTACGATCATACACAATCATTTTGCGATACATGGCTGACTCACTTTCGTTTTTTATTGTTCGTACGTAGATCTGTTACCCATATTAGCAGTATAGCACGGATGTTCTGAAATAGCAAGCCTGAGTTTGACATTGAATTGATTCATCGGCTATGATGCTAGCGGCAAAGTGGCTGGAAGCTGGTGGCTGGTGGCGAGCGAATTGCTGGCGACGCACCACAAGCGACTAGCCACTCACTGTGTCTTTATATGCGCTCAATGCGGAGGGATATCGTGCGGCGACCAAAATTATGGCTGGGGATCGCCATCAGTGCAATTTTTCTGTGGTGGTCATTTAGACAGCTGGAGTGGAGCTCATTCTGGGTGGCCCTGCGTGAGGCCAACTACTGGTGGATTATCCCCGGTGTTGTGGTGTATTTTGGCGCTGTGTGGGCGCGCACATGGCGCTGGCACTATATGCTGCGCCATATCAAGCCGGTCTCGGTGCGCCGTCTGTTTCCGGTGGTTGTGATTGGCTACATGGGCAACAATGTCTATCCGGCCCGGGCTGGTGAGGTGATTCGCTCGTATGTCCTCAAGCGCAAAGAGGGCATTGGCATGGGCGCATCACTGACCACCGTGATCCTGGAGCGGCTGTTCGACGGGCTGGTGATGTTGTTCTTTGTCTTTGTCACGCTGCCGTTTATTAGCCTGCCAAGCGGCTGGAACGCCCTTGTGATCGCAGCCTCGGTCCTGTTTGGCGTCGCGCTGATTATCTTTTTTGCCCTGGCCGCCGACCCACAGCGCACCGAGCGCCTCTACGGCTGGTTTCTGCGGCGCATCGTTCCAGCGCGCTTCCACGGCCCCGCCCACGCGGCGCTGGATAAAATCATGCTCGGCCTTCACTCGCTGCGCTCGCCGCGTGAAGTCATGATGATTTTCCTCACCTCGACGGCGATCTGGCTCACCGAGACCACTAAATACTGGTTTGTGATGCACGCCTTCGATTTCCGGGTGCCCTTCAGCGTCCTTATGCTGATGACCGCAGTCGCCAACCTGGCGCTGATCATCCCGGCCGCACCTGGTGGCGCGGGCACATTCGATCTGGCCGGCATCAGCGTGCTCACATCGTTCAACGTGAGCAAGTCGCTGGCCTCCAGCTACACCATTGTGCTGCATCTGGCGCTATGGATCCCGATTACGCTGCTGGGCTTCTGGTATATGTGGCGCGAGCAGGTTGCCTGGAACGATTTCGACCAGGCTATGGACGAGCGCGACGATGCCGAGGTCCGCATTCAGGAGCGCGAGGCGACGCTCCACGATAAACTTATTGATACCGCCCATCCTGAACCGGAGGTACGAGTTTGAAACGGATAGCGATCATCGGCGCCGGCTTTGCCGGCCTTAGCGCCGCCTACGATCTTGCCAACGCTGGCCATCAGGTCACTGTCTTCGAGGCTGCGCCACAGGTCGGCGGTCTGGCGGCCGGCTTTCGCGCCGACGGCTGGGACTGGCCGCTGGAGAAGTTCTACCATCACATCTTTCAGTCCGATGCTGCTTTTCTGAGCCTGATCAAGCAGATTGGCGCCAACGATCTGTTGTTCTTTAATGCGCCAGTCTCGGGCCAGTGGGATGCCAAGCGCGGCTCGATTGAGATCGGCGGGGTGCTGCCGCTGCTGCGCTACCCCAACATGCCCTTTATCGACCGGGTCCGCACCGGGATGGGCGGCGCATGGCTGAAGATGCTAAAGATCGTCAATCGCTGGCAGCATCTTGAGCACCAGACCGCCGAGCAGTATATCGAGCGTCTGATGGGCAGCAACTCCTATCGCACGATCTGGCAGCCGATTCTGGAGGGCAAATTTGGCCCCTACACCTCGGAGGTCAACGCCGCCTGGTTCTGGGCGCGGATCGCCTCGCGCACCTTCAAGTTGGGCTACTTTCGCGGGGGCTTCCAGGCCATCGCCGAGCGCCTGGCCGACGCGGTGCGGGCCAGCGGCGCCGATATTCGGGTCGGCAGCCCGGTGCGCGAGCTTCAGCCAGCCGCCGCAGGCTGGACAGTCATCAGCGATCGGCCTGAGGCGTTCGATGCGGTACTCTCGACCACCTCGCCCAGCCTGCTGCGGCGCATGGTCCCGGCGCTGCCTGCCGACTACACCGCCCAGCTTGAGCAGCTCAAATCGCTCGGCGCCGTTGTGCTGACCGTGGCCCTAAGCCAGTCGCTGACCAACGGCATGTACTGGATGAATATGGACAAGGCCCACTTTCCGTATCTGGCCCTGGTCGAGCACACCCAGATGATCGACCGCCGCCACTACAACGGCCAGCATCTGGTGTACCTGGGCGACTATCTTGAACCCTCCCACGAGTACTTTTCGCTGACCCAGGAGGAACTGCTGGCGCGATTTATGCCCTCGCTACGCCGCGTCAATGCCAATTTCGACCCATCGTGGGTGCAAGGCGCCTGGCTGCATCGCGAGACCTATGCCCAGCCGATTGTTCCGGTCGGCCATAGCGCGTCGATTCCGGCCCTGAAGACCCCGCTCAAGGATTTGTGGTGGGCCAGCATGAGCCAGGTCTACCCCTGGGACCGGGGCACAAATTTCGCGGTCGAGATTGGGCGGCGGGCGGCGGCCGAAATGCTCAACGATGCCTAACGTTTGACCCATCAAACAGCAATCAAAATCCAGCCACCTGAAAACACAGGCCCGCTACGTCCAGGCGCCTGCCGAACCTGACACATGGCGCGTTTGATTCACCGGCTTTTGATTGGGAGGATCCGTGGAAACAACCCTTCGTCTCGTCTCTGTAGCCGTTTTGGTTATCCTGAACGGCTTTTTCGTTGCGGCTGAGTTTGCCCTGGTGAGCGCCCGCGGCACCCGCCTGGAGCAGATGGCCCTGGCGGGCAGCCGCCAGGCCAGGCTGGCCAGCAGCATGCAGGGCGATCTCGACCGCTATCTGGCGGCCTGCCAGCTTGGCATCACGCTGGCCAGCCTGGCGCTAGGCGCGGTGGCCGAGCCAACGATCGGCGGGCTGATCGAGCCGCTGCTGGAGCATGTGCTGGATTCAACCCCAATTCGCGCCATCAGCGGGACTCTGGGGGTGATTCTGGCTTTTATGATTGTCACAACGCTGCATATTGTGCTGGGCGAGCAGGCCCCCAAGGTGTTTGCAATCCGCTCACCAGAGCAGGTCTCCAAGCTAGCGGCCTATCCGCTGGAGCTGTTCAACAAGATTTTCGCCATCTTTATCCTGTTTCTGGACTGGCTGACGGCGCGCACGCTGCGTCTGTTTGGGGTCAACGATCCGCCGGGCCACCACAGTAGCCCGACCCTGGAAGATATTCGCATGATGCTGAACACCTCGACGTCCCACGATGCCAGCGAAAAAGATGCCCGCGAGATGATTATCAATGTGTTTGACTTCGCCGAGCGCGGCGCCTATCAGGTCATGGTGCCCCGCCCGCAGGTCTCGACAATTCGCGACACGGCGACCACCAGCGAGTTTCTTGAGCTGTTCGCCCAGACCGGCCACACCCGCTTCCCGGTGGTTGGTGAGCGCGGCGTCGATGATGTGCGCGGCGTGATCTCGGCCAAGGATGTCTTGATCCACCTGCGTGATGCACCCAGCGACCGGGCAACCACGGTAAGTGCCCTGATGCGCCCGGCCTTTTTTGTGCCCGAGACCAAGCGCATCGGCAAGCTGCTCAACGAGATGCGCCGCAAGCACACCCGCATGGCGATTCTGGTCGATGAGTACGGCGGGATGGCCGGCATTGCAACTATGGAAAATATGGTTGAAGAGGTGATGGGCGAGCTACAGGACGAGCTTGACCGCGATGTTGACGATGTTCGCCCGATCAACGATACCACCTTCGTTGTCGATGCCCAGATGCGGATCGACGAGTTCAACACCGAGCTTCACGCCAGCTTGCCTGAGGGCGACTACGAGACCGTCGCCGGGTTTCTGCTGCAGCAGTGGGGCTATCTGCCCCAGCCGGGCGACAGCTTTGTTTTCAACGATCTGCGCTTCGTAGTCACCCAGATGATCGGGCCGCGCATCGAACAGCTTGAAGTCCGCAAACTATAGTACAATGCGCTGGTCGCACTGACGCGGCTGGCTTTCCTCACTGTGGAGGATTCAATGTTGACGGAATCACACCGTATGACCACCCTCGACGATATTCAGGCCGCAGCGGCCGTTCTCAAGCCGATTATCACCCAGACCCCTACCCTGCCGGCCGAGCGGCTGAGCCAGGATGTCGGCGGCCATATTTTCTACAAGGCCGAAAATACCCAGCGCGCCGGATCGTTCAAGATTCGCGGCGCCTACAACACAATCAACTCGCTCTCGCCGGAAGAAAAATCCCGTGGCGTGATCGCCCACTCGGCCGGCAATCATGCCCAGGGCGTGGCGCTGGCCGCGCAGCTGCACGGCATCAAGGCCACCATCGTCATGCCCGAGTTCGCCCCACTGGCCAAAGTCACCGCGACCAAGCGCATGGGCGCCGAGGTTGTGCTGTATGGGGCCTCGTTTGATGATGCCGGGGCCTATGCGCGCCAGCTCCAGGCCGAGAATGGCGCAACCTACGTCCACGCCTTCGATGACCCGCGCGTTGTCGCCGGCCAGGGCACCCTTGGCCTGGAGCTCGTCCCATTCCTGCCCGACCAGGGCGGCACGGTGATTGTGCCAATCGGCGGCGGCGGCATGATGGCCGGTATCGCGCTGGCGCTGCGGGCGCTGAAGCCCTCGATCCGCCTGATTGGCGTGCAGGCGGCCGGCTGCCCCTCGATCGCCATGTCGCAGGCGGCCGGCCACCCGGTGACGGTGCCGCACGCCAGCACCATCTGCGATGGCATCGCCGTCAAGCGGCCGGGCAGCCTGACCCTGCCGATTATCACCGAGCTGGTTGATGCGGTGGTGACTGTCGACGATGATGCCACGGCGCGGGCGATTGTCCACGTGCTGCAGCACAGTCGGCTGCTGGTCGAGGGCGCTGGCGCCGTCGGGGTGGCGGCGCTGCTGGAAGGCATTATCCCGGTGCGCCCGGCTGAGCCAACGATTGTGGTGCTTGGCGGCGGCAACATTGACGGCAACTTCCTGGCCCGGATCATTGAACAGGTGCTGGTCAAGCAGGGGCGCTATCTGCGGCTGCGCACCAGCGTCCCCG
>JACCRK010000148.1 GCA_013813565.1 Herpetosiphonaceae bacterium | reverse complement strand
GTCCTCGGTCTCAATCGTCAGCACCGGACACAGCTCAAAGCGGCGCATCCACTCGTCGTAGCGGTGGTTCAGCCGCTCCAGATAGTCCGCGCCGATCTCCAGCTCGTTCGGCCGGGCCCGCTCCTTGATCCGGCTGAGCAGCGTCGGCACCGAGGCCCGCAGGTACACCAGCAGCGTCGGCGGCGTGGTCGACTGGATCAGCGCCTGGTAGAGCTTGCGGTAGGTGCGGAAGTCGCGGTGGCTCATAATCCCCTGCTCCAGCAGCCCCTTGGCAAACACCTCGTAGTCCTCGTAGATCGAGCGGTCCTGGATGACGGCGATCGGCGTGTCGGCGATCTCGCGCTGTTGCTCGAAGCGCTGGGCCAGGAACCACATCTGCGAGTGGAAGCCCCAGCGGTGCTTGTCGGCGTAGAAATCGTCGAGATAGGGGTGGTCGGCGACCAGCTCGAAGTAGGGCTGCCAGCCGAACGCCCCGGCCAGCGCCTCGACCAGCGTGCTTTTGCCGACCCCGATGTTGCCCGCAATACTCAGATAAACATGCTGCCCAAAAAATGCGTGTGTCATGGTGAGGATGCCTTTAGCTTAACAGTCTGCGATATTATAGCTGCTGCGGTTCATTCATTGGTACGAAGCCGCTTCACCTTCAGTGCCCTCTCCGCCGAGCGTGCGCCCGGCTAGACTGGAGAGGCGCTGCGCTCCTCGCAGCTCTTGAGGATGTAAAACATGGCCGGATCTGAACATTCAGCGCCCAGGCGGTGCCGCGGCTGGCGGTTGGCCCGCCGCCTGCTAGCCATCGTCGGAGTAGGGCTGGTGGCGCTGCTTGGTGCCGGCCAGATCGCCAAAGCCCGCCTCCAAACGCGCTATCCCGCCCCCGGACAGCGGATCGACATTGGCGGCTATGCGTTGCACATTTACTGTAGCGGGCAGGGCGGACCGACCGTTATCCTGGAAAGCGGCCTTGGCTCGGATAGCCTGACCTGGGCGAATGTGCAGCCGGTGATCGCCGCCCAGACCAGAGTCTGTGCGTATGACCGGGCTGGCTATGGCTGGAGCGATCCCAGCCCACACGCCCGCTCCGCCGAGGTGGCGGTCGCTGAGCTGCACACCCTGCTGGAGCGGGCCGGGATCGCGCCGCCGTACATTATGGTCGGCCACTCGCTGGGCGGGGTGTATGCCAAGCTGTATGCCTGGCGCTATCCGGACCAGCTGGCCGGGCTGGTGCTGGTTGACCCATCGGATGAGCGCGACCTTAGCGGGTTGCCGTTGCCCGACCGCGAACACTATCAAACGATGGTCGACGATACCGCAACGCAGATGGGCGGGCTGAAGCTGCTGATCGACTCCGGCCTGCCGGCGCTCTGGCCGGCAATGCTTGGCGCTAACCCCAAACTTCCTGTCGCCGCCAACGCCGCCGCAACCGCGCTCCAGGCCAGCGACAGCACGGCCTTGCAGACCAGTGTGGACGAGCTGATTGGCCTGGAGGCGTCGTTCGCCCAGGTGCAGGCAGCCAACATCACCGCCCTGGGCGACCTGCCGCTGGTGCTTTTGCTGGCCGGGCAATCCGAGAGTGACGCTAACGCACCCGCGCCGGCAGCGGGCGATCTGGCCGCCGCCGAGGAGCGCCAGCGCCAGCGCACGGCCCGGCTGGTCAATCTATCGCCGCAGGGGCAGGTTGAAGTTGTCGTCGACAGCGGCCACCACATCCAGTGGGATCGTCCTGACCGGGTGGTTGCGGCGATCGCGGCGGTGTTAGCGGCCAGCCAGTAAATGCCCCAGACGTTGTGGTATACTTCACTAAGCTATGAAATGACCAAAAACGGGGGATAAAAATGGATTTCCTGGTTCGATTTTTGGCCACTCTGATACAAGTTCTGCAGTTTGCCATTCTCGGTCGTGTCATTCTGTCTTGGGTCGACCCCACTGGCCAGTACAAGGTCTCCCAGGTTCTTCAGGAGATCACCGAGCCGGTCATCGGGCCAATTCGGAAGGTGCTGCCACGCATGGGCATGTTGGATCTCTCACCGCTGATCGCGCTGCTGCTGCTGAATGTGCTGCAAGTGGTCTTTAGGTCGGCGAGCTAAATCGCCGCTGTCTGATCGTGTACGCCGTGGAACTGTCAGCTAAATCGCTTGACTTCCACGGCGTTTGTTTGAAAGGAATTTCCTTTGTCTCGTCGCTACTTAATGCTGCTGGTGTTCGGCGGTGGTATCTGCACGCTTGGCATCGAGCTGACCGCCTCGCGGCTGCTGGCGCCCTACTTTGGCACCTCCCAGCTGATCTGGGCCAACGTGATCGGCCTGACCCTGCTGTACCTGACCGCCGGCTACACGATCGGCGGGCGCTGGGCCGACAAGCGGCCTGAGCTTGGGCTGCTGTGCACGATCATCGCCGTCGCCGGGGTCTTCTCGGCGATTATTCCGCTGCTCTCGCACCCGATTTTGAAGTGGTCGCTGAGCGCCTTCGAGTCGTTTTCGGTCGGCGTATTCGTTGGCTCGCTGCTCGGCGTGCTGGCGCTGTTCTCGATTCCGATCACGCTGCTCGGCATGGTCAGCCCATTCGCGATTCGGCTGGCGATCAAAAGCACCGATGGCGCGGGCAAGGCCGCCGGGAATCTCTACGCCATCTCCACGCTCGGCTCGATTATCGGCACGTTTTTGCCGGTGCTCCTGCTCATCCCGCTGGTTGGCACCGCGATGACGATCTACATCTTTGCCGGGGGCCTGATTCTGATCGCCCTGCCGGGGCTGTGGGTTGAGCGGCGGCGGGCGGCGATGCTGGCGACGGCGGCGCTGATCGGCGTGATTGTGATCGCGCTGTTTCCGATCGGCCAGATCAAGGCCGCCGACTGCGCCCGCTGCGAGCTGATCCTGGAGGACGACTCGGCCTACAACTACATTCAGATCGTCGAGCGCGACAACGGCGCCCAGGGCCAGATGATCGGGCTGGTGCTGAACGAGGGCCAGGCGATCCACTCGATCTACTTTCCGCGCTTTGCCGAGACCGGCAACCCCGCCGACCTGCTGACCGGCGGGCCGTGGGATTTCTACAACGTCGCCCCGTACTTCTACGCCAACCGCGATCCCGAAAGCATCACCAGCATGGCGATGGTCGGCTCGGCGGCCGGCTCGGTGCCCAAGCAGTTTCTGGCGATCTACGGCAGCGACTCGGTGGTCGACGGCGTCGAGATCGACCCGCGCATCGCCGAGCTGGGCCGCGAGTATTTTGCGATGCAGGATACGGCATTCTACGCCGCCAAGGGCGAGACGGCCCAGTTTCCCAACTTCAACACCTATATCACCGATGGCCGAGTGTTTTTCGCCGGCAACGATCAGAAATACGACATCATCGGGATGGACGCCTACAAACAGCCCTACATTCCATTTCACCTGACCACCAAAGAGTTCTTCGAGACCGTCCGCGACCACCTGGCACCGGGCGGGGTAGCAGTGGTCAACGCCGGCCGGCCGGGCACCGACTATCGGCTGGCCAACGTGCTGGCCAGCACCATGAGCAGCGTGTTCCCCCAGGTCTACATGATCGACGTGCCCGCCAACTCCAACACCATGCTGATCGGCGTCCCGGCCAGCGTCGGCGACGGCGTCCAGAACTTCATGGCCAACCTGGAGCGCATTCAGGACCCGACCCTGCGCACGGTGATGCAGATGGCGCTGGACACCAACAGCAACAAAAAACCCATCCGTCTGTGGCAGCCCACCGATGAGACCCGCGTGTTCACCGATGACAAAGCGCCGGTCGAGTGGGTGATCGACCAGATTATTGTCAACGTCGTCAATGAGGGGCCGTAGGTGAGCGCGGATGTTCAGCTACGCCGGGCCAAGCGGCCGAAAGGCGTGATTCTGCTGGTGATTCTGTTCTACATCGCCGCCGGGCTGGTGGTGGTCTCGGCGCTGGCGACCGGCGAGGAGCGCCTGCCGAGCGACATCTCAGCGCTGGTCACGATCTACCTGTTGGTGCTGGCATGGGGCCTGTGGAAGCTGTTTCGCTGGGCCTGGTTCGCCACCCTGATTATGTTCGGGCTGAGCACGTTCTATATTTTGAGCGACGCCACCCTGCTCGGCGAGTCGCTGGCTGATGTCACCATGCTGATCCCGCTGGGCTCGATCGCGCTGGCGCTGGTGTATCTGCTCTCGCCAGCGGTGCGGCGGGTCTACCTGAGCAATGGCTGGGTTGCGGCGGCGCCTGAGCCGCCGAGCGAATAATTGGGCGGGACGGCGGGTACGGAGACCCGCCCTACATCTATCTGTACGGCGGGTCTCCGTACCCGCCTAAATCGGCACCCCTCCACCCATCTAACAGGAACTACGCAATGCAAACACTTGATCTGCTTATTTCCGACGGCTGGAGCGACTACGAACTGCTCGACAGCGGGGTTGGCCGCAAGCTTGAGCGCTTTGGCGCCGTCACCGTCGTGCGCCCCGAGGCCCAGGCGCTCTGGAACCCCAGGCTGCCCCAGCAGGACTGGGACAGCGCCCACGCCGTATTCGAGTATCAGGGCAAGGGCGAGAACTGGCGCGAGCAGCGGGCGCACCCGGCCCAGTGGACCATGCGCTACGCCGATCTCCAGTTTGTCGCCCGCCTGACGCCGTTCCGCCACGTCGGCGTGTTTCCCGAGCAGGCCGCGCAGTGGGACTGGGCCAGCGATCTGATCCGCCGTCGCGCCAAGCCACGGGTGCTGAATCTGTTCGCCTACACCGGGCTGGCCTCGGTGGCGGCGGCGCAGGCCGGGGCGCAGGTGACCCACCTGGACGCCTCGAAGGCGGCGGTGGAGTGGGCCAAGGAGAACCAGGCCGCCTGCGCGCTGCCGAGCGGTTCGATCCGCTGGATTATTGATGATGCGCTGAAGTTCGTGCGGCGCGAGGCCCGCCGGGGCGTGCAGTACGACGGCATCATTATGGACCCGCCGGCGTTTGGCCGCGGCACCCAGGGCCAGGTCTGGCAGTTCTCCGAGTCCTTTCCCATGCTGCTCAGCGAGTGCCGCCAGATTCTCTCGCCCAACCCGCTGTTTGTTCTGATCACGACCTACGATATTCGGGCCTCGGCGACGATGCTCTACAACACGCTGAGCGAGCTGATGACCGGGTTTGCCGGCAGCGTGACCGCCGGCGAGCAGGTGCTGCGCGAAACCTCGGCCGGCCGCCTGCTCTCAACCTCGATCTATGCCCGCTGGTCACCAGACCCTGAACAGTGATACAGTTCTGTGACGAGGCCGGTTGGCAGGCGCACCGTTGCAAAGACTGAACATCATCCACACGCCGCGCTGAATCTGCTCGCATAATGCTGGCCTCACCCCGCTGACGGGTGGCCGCTGTGAAGGAGGAGCGCGATGAAAATTCTTGTCCGTGGCGAAGTGCTGCTGGTGCTGGTGGGCGCTCTGGTGCTGCTGATGGTCGGCTCGGTGCTGGCCAGCGACCTGATCTATCAGTCGCGGCGGGACTGGGTGCCGGTGGCGCAGGTTGATGCCGTGCCGGCGCAGGAGCCGCTGTCCGTGCTGCTGGAGAAGGATGAGACGGTCTATCTGGTGCGCGGTGAGGGCGAGATTATCGTGCTGCGGGCCAGAATCGCCTCGGGCTGCCAGGTTGTCTGGGAAGCGAATCAGCGGCGCTTCATCGACCCGTGCTACGGCTCGCAGTACACCCGTGATGGCACCTATACGCTTGGGCCGGACTGCTGCGATCTAAGCCGCTATCCCAGCAAAACAATCAACAACGAGATTTGGATCAACCCGCTCCGGCCGATTGCGGGCGAAAAACATCGCTAAGCTTAGATTGAGAACCCATTATGCTCCTGACCAGCCGCAACAACCCAACCATCAAGGCCATTCGGGCGCTGCGCCAGCGCAAGGAGCGCGAGGCGACCGGCCTGTTCTTCATCGAGGGCATTCGGATCGTCGCCGAGGCGCTCCAGATGGGCGCGCCGCTTGAGACGCTAGTCATCGCGCCCGAGCTGCTGACCAACCCCTACGCCCAGACGCTGGTCGAGGAGCAGCGCGAGCTGCGCACGCCGATCGTCGAGACCTCCGCCGAGGCCTTCGCCAGCCTATCGAGCAAGGACGGGCCGCAGGGCCTGGCGGCGGTCGTGCGGCAGCGCTGGCATACGCTGGCCGACCTTGATCCCACCGCCGGCCGGGTCTGGGTGGCCCTGAGCGCGGTCAGCGACCCCGGCAACCTGGGGACGATCCTGCGCACCAGCGATGCGGCCGGCGGCGCGGGCGTGATCCTGCTCGGCGACTGCACCGACCCCTACGACCCGACAACGGCGCGGGCGAGCATGGGCGCGCTGTTCACCCAGCGGCTGATCAAGGCCTCCTGGGCCGAGTTCGCCGCCTGGCAGGCGACCAGCGGCTGGCACGTGGTTGGGGCCGCCGACGCCGCCGCGACCCACTACCGCCGCCTGCGCTACCCGGCCCCGCTGATTCTGCTGCTGGGCAGCGAGCGCGAGGGCCTGGACGCCGAGCAGCAGGCGCTCTGCGAGACGCTGGTCAGCCTGCCAATGCGCGGCCAGGCCGACTCGCTCAACCTGGCGGTGGCCACCGGCGTCCTGCTGTACGAGGTGCTGGAGCAGCGCGGGGAGTAGGCTTCGACTGGCGCGACACGCCCATCAACCCCACTATTCTGCTTTTCCCTTATAATGGCCCGCTGTTGACTGATACATAGTTCGAGGTCTCAACGTGCGACAATGGTGGGTTGGTCGGGCCGGGTGGTCGATGCGAACATGGCTGGGGACAGTCGGGGCGCTGGCGGTGGCGACGCTGCTGCTGCTGGCCTTGGCCTACCAGTTCCCGCTCCGCGCCGGCCTATCGACCGACGGCCTGGGCGACCAGCCATTTCTGGGCACCACCGAGGCGCTCGACAGCTCCGCGACTGAGCTTGGCCTGCTGTATCCCGATGAGATGGACGCGACCGGACGGCGCTTTCGCTGGACCCGCGGGCGGGCGCTGCTGGCCTTTCCGGCCCTCGGCGGCGGCCAGGGCTATCGGCTGACCGTCACCACCGAGGGCTGGCCCGCCGATGTGCTGCGCCGCGATCTGGCCCAGCCGTTGGTCCATGTGCTGGCGAATGGCGTGCCGGTGGGCGTGTTTACCCCAACCAGCGCCATCGCCGACTACAGCCTCGATCTTCCCGCCGATCCTCAATCCACGCTCACCGTCGATCTGCGGCTGGCGGACTCGCCCGCGCTGACCCCGCCGCTGACCCAGACCACCGCGTTTAACGGCACGACCCTGTACCCCAACGACAATCGCCCGCTCGGCCTGCGGCTGTATGGCGTGGCGCTCGAGTCGGCTGGCGGCGGCTTTACCATGCCCGATCTGGCGACCCTGGCTCAGGCCCTGCTGGCGGTGGTGCTGGTCTGTCTGGGGGTTGGGCCGCAGCGGCGGCGGCTGGGCGGCTGGCTGGCGGCTGGCGGGCTGCTGGGAGTGGGACTGGCGCTGCTGGTCGGCCTCAATCGGCTCTGGATTGCCCCGATTTTAGGGCTGCTGCTGCCGCTGGTTGGCCTGCTGCTGCTCTGGCGCTGGCGCGGGCCGCTGCTCCGCTGGCTGGCCGACTGGCAGCGGCGGGCCGTGTCCAGCGGAGCCTTCAGCCTGGGGCTGGCCGGCGCGGCGCTGCTGCTGCTGCTGCTGACCGCTGGGCCGGCGCTGGTGCGGGCGTTCGACCCAGGGGCGATTATCGTCGCCTCGCTGCTTGGCTCGCTGCTGCTGCTGGTGCTGCTGCGCTGGGACGACCTCAACCGAACCCTCGATCGGCTGAATCGGCGCCTGCG
>JACCRK010000147.1 GCA_013813565.1 Herpetosiphonaceae bacterium | reverse complement strand
GCCAGCGGCTACTACGATCTGGCCACGCCCTATCTGGCGACCGACTACACGCTCAACCACCTCGATCTGGAGCCGGACCTACAGCAGAACATCGCGGTCGCCCACTACGCGGCCGGGCATATGATGTACATCCATCAGCCCTCGCTGGCCCAGCTCAAGGCCGACCTGGCCGCGTTTATCGCCACGGCCCTGCCTGAGCCACCCGCCCAGGCGTAGCGCAAATTGATCGAGACCTGCTCAACGTACCCGCCGTCCGTCCACGCCCCGGCGGGTACGGAGACCCGCCGTCTGTCCGCATGAGCCACATTGATTCTGATCCTGCGCATAAGGCTCTGGTATACTAAATCTACCAGCTAAATCAAGGGAGGTGTAGGATGGTTAAAGTGCTCGATGCGGTATACGATGGGGTCGTTTTCCATCCTAGTGAACCGCTTTCCCTACAACCGAATACCCATGTGCGGATTACGATAGAGTTTACTCCAGCGCCAGCACCGCCAGCCCAATCATTTCTCAAGACAGCTCGCTCGATTCACGTAGAAGGCCCAGCCGATTGGTCGTCCAATGTTGATGGCTATCTCTATCGGGGTATTGCGGATAAACATGAAGAGTAAAGTCTTTCTTGACACATCGTATGCGATTGCCTTGACCAATCCTGCCGATACCCATCATCACCATGCGCTGAAGCTTGCAGATTTCTTGGAGTCTCAAGGGGTTATATTGTTTACAACCCAGGCAGTAGCCACGGAAATTGGCAATGCCTTTGCCCAACAACGCTATCGGCAGGCCGGTATCCAACTCTTGAATGCCATTGAGGCTGATCCACAGATTACGATTGTTCCTGTTGATGATTTGCTGTATCAACGGGCACTGCGCCTTTATGGAGATCGGCCGGATAAAGAATGGGGTATGACTGATTGTATATCCTTCATCGTGATGCGGGAGCAGTCGTTAACTGATGCTTTAACCGCAGACAGACATTTTCAACAAGCTAGATTTTGTGCGTTGCTGCGCGAGCCAGTGCCGGAATAATCTACCCAACGTTATGCTGTGCTATCTACAATCAGTGGACCGAGGCCGCGACTGCCGCCTCGGTCCATCATTTTTTATCATTTGGAGTGCTGGTTTCTAACAGCACATTTATAGAAGGAAGGCCCAATTCGCCATGACCCCGATTTCTGATCTGAGCCGCCGTGAGCTGGATGTCGTTAAACAGCTCCTGCAAGGCAAAAGCAACAAACTGATCGCCATCTCGCTGGGGATCTCGGACCGCACCGTGGAGTTTCACCTGACCAATGTGTACGCAAAATTCCAGGTGAGCTCGCGAATCGAGCTGATTTTGGCCCTGGGGGAATCCCCAGGCAGCGCCAAAACCGCGAATCCAGGGGATTCCACAGTTGATCATCTGGCTGCCAACGCCGATAGTAGTGACACGCCCACCGTATCGCTGGATTGGGCGCAGTCGTTCAGCGAGGCTGTCTCGCAGATCAGTAAGGAGTCAGAGTTGAAAACCTATCGGACGTTCTACATCTCAAATGCGCTGCTCTGGGCCGCCGCAATCCTGGCCTCGGCCATCGTCGGCGCCCCGGTGATTCTCTCCACCATCCTGTTGCCGATCCTGGCGGTGACGTTTATCCTCTTCACCGGGCCGAAGCTCCGGCGGCCTGAGCGCGAGGGGTAAGGGTTTGTCCCGGATCGGCAAGATCGCCTGAGCCCCGGCGGGTACGGAGACCCGCCGTACATTGCACCATCGATGTACGGCGGGTGTACCCGCGCCCCGACCCCTGACCCCCGCCGTAACTCCTTGTAACCCCCAATGTATCGTTGGGCCAATGCTGATCGCGCCTGATCGATTGTATACTACCCCCAGGCCGCAATCCCGCCGGCCAGAACGAGGATAACCACTATGCTGCGTCGGTTTATTCGCTGGGTCGTTCTCGCCCTGCTGCGTCTGTACTACCCCCGGATCGAGGTCGAAGGCCGCGAGCATCTGCCGGCCAGCGGCCCGGTGATCTTTGTCCTCAACCACCCCAACGGTCTGCTCGACCCGCTGCTGCTGATCGCGACGCTGCAGCGGCCGGTGGCCTTTCTGGCCAAAAACACCTTCTTCAACAATCCGCTTGGCCGGGTGGCGATGGAGGCGTTTGGCGCCCTGCCGGTCTATCGCCAGCGGGATGCCGGGAGCGGCGCCGATACCCAGGCCCAGAACGAGCGCACCTTTGCCGAGTGTCGCGCCCGGCTGCGGCGGGGTGTGGCGCTGGCGCTGTTTCCCGAGGGCACGACCCACTCCGAGCCACGCCTGCTGGAGCTGCGCACGGGCGCGGCGCGGATCGCCCTGAGCGCCGAGGCCGCCAGCGACTGGCAGCTGGGCCTGCAGGTGGTGCCGATTGGCCTCTGGTACGAGGATAAGCGCATCTTTCGCTCGTCGGTGCTGCTGATCGTCGGCCAGCCGTTTACGATCGCCGCCCAGCAGGCGCTCCACGCCGCCGATGTCGAGGCGGCGGTTGACGCCACCACCGCGCGGATCGCCCGACGCCTGGGGGCGCTGGTCTTTCAGGCCAGCAACGCCGACCTGCTGCGCGGGCTGCCGATTATGGTCGAGTGGACGATTGGCCATCTGGCGCTGAGCGAGCGGGAGCGGCGCGAGCAGCCGGCCCGCGTGCTGGCGGCCTACAATCAGCTGGCGCAGGAGAACCCCCCGCAGCTGGCCGCGCTGGCCGCGCAGTCCCAGCGCTACGCCCGCACGCTGCGCATGCTCGGCATCGCCGATCCGTGGTCGCCGGCCCTGCCGGCCGCCCGCCGCACCCGCTTCGTGGCGCTGGCGCTGCTGCTGCTGCTGAGCCTGCCGATCGCGCTGGCCGGCCTGGTTCTCAGCTACATTCCCTATCGGCTTGGCGGCATTACCGCCGGGCGGCTGACCGCTGAGGATCAGGTGCTGGGCACGATCAAGCTGATCGCCGGGATGGTGCTGGTGCCGGTTGGCTGGATTGGCTGGGCGCTGCTGGCCGGGCTGAATTTCGGCTGGCTGTGGGGCGGCCTGCTGCTGCTGACGGCGCCGATCCTGAGCTACATTGCGCTGCGCTGGAGCGAGCTGTGGCGGGAGTTTCGCACGAGCATCGCCGCCTCGTGGCTGCGCATCTTTCGCCCCGACCTGAGCGCCCAGCTGCTGGACCGGCGCGAGGCCGTCGCCGCCCAGGCGATCACCACCGTGCTGCGCCTGAACGATGATCCCGCCGTCGCTGAGTGATGCGGCTCGCGCTATCTACGCCACGCTATGGAGTTCGCTATGCGCAAACCAACTCACAGTCCGAGCCCTAACAGCCGTCCACTGATCCGGTTTCTCATCCTATTTTGTGTGATCTTCCCGCTGGCGCTGGCCATCCCCAACCTGCTGGCGCACACCCTGTACTACCCCTCGATCTGCCGGCAGCACGCCGCGGAGGCCCGGCTAACAATGATCTCATACTCGATGGGCAGCCGTAAAAGTCCAGCCGCGTGCACCTATGTTGAAGGCGCGATTCCGCTCGCTAGCCTGGGTGGCCCGACCGCCGCGGCCAGCCGGATGGCGCTGGCGATCTACACGCCGATTGGCTGTTTCTTGCTGGTGATGGCGGGGCTGTTTGCCCGACTGCGCCGTCCGACTGTGGCCCAGCCAGCAGCGCCGCAGCCCGCTATCAGCCTGTACCTGAATAATCGCCTTGATGCGACCAACCCCAGCCCAACCGTGCTCGCCGAGGCCCTTGCGAAGACGCTCAAGACCCCCGATGCGGTGCTGCTGCTGACCAACGCCGTAGATACCATTCAGGTCTGGGGCACGCCGGCTGGAGGCGTGAGCATGGAGTGGGCCGACCAGGATGGAACGATCTCGATCCCGCACGATAGCATGGATGTGAAGCAGATTACCCTGGCCCTGACCTGCTTTATCCAGCCTGACCCGCTGTGGTATACCGTGGTCGCCTGGGCGCGCAACTAATCCAGGCCCTGCCGCTTGCCGAGTGATTGGGCGGCCCAGCGGCACTGATCACGGAAATATCGCGGCCGCTTGCATCTACCCAGGCTGAATAGTGTATGGAGCAGAAACCATGAACAACGATGATCTGACGCAGCAGTGGCGCGCACGTATTCTTAGCCTTCACGCGAGCATAATCGACAGCATTGATCAGCGTCCCGATAGCCAGGAGCTACCGACCTTTGAGGTAGTGGCGCTGGCCCTGGAGCTGGCGCTCGATACGCTTGATGGCGATCTGCTCCGGGCCAACGAGGTGCTGAAGGCGCTGTCCCACTCGCTGCTGCCAAACCACGCGCTGGCGGCCTGAGGGGTTAGGCGGTAGGGATTAGGATTTGCCCACGCCGCTGTGGTAAACCTGCTGCTCCAGCCAGACAAAAAAGCCGCCGCTAGCGTGCAGCTAGCGGCGGTGATTGCGTGGTGCTCAGTGGCGGGCCTCCAAGCGTGACCGTCTAATTCAGGCAGAACGGGAGCAGCGGCGGGAGCATCTGCAGGCTGTAGGGCTGATGCTTGGGCAGCTTGCTCAGATGGCGCCGAATTTCCTGGGATACCAGAGCAATTAGGATGATTTCGCGGGCTGTTTGCATACAATCCTCCTTATTTGCCAGCATGAGAAGCAGATTGCGCGCCACGAGTAGCGCACGCCTCCCTGCTGCGTAGGCGTGATGGATCGCCGAGGCCACAGCTGGATATTCCAGAAGGTTAAGCGACCCGTCACCATCGCCTAAAACACAAAGGACTCGGCCTGGGCCGAGTCCTTTGTGTTTGGTTTGGGAAGATTTAGAAGTCCATGCCGCCCATGCCGCCCATGCCGCCGCCCATACCGCCGCCGCCGCCGCCATTGGAATCCTTCTCAGGAATGTCGGTGACAAGCGCATCGGTGGTCAGGATCATCGAGGCGATCGAGACTGCGTTCTGGATGGCCGAGCGGGTGACTTTGGCCGGGTCGATGATGCCCATCTCGACCATCGAGCCATACTCGCCCGTCAGCACGTTGTAGCCGATGGTCGAGTCTTTGCTTTCTTTCTGCATCCGGCGAACGGTATCGATGATAACCGCGCCATCTTCGCCGGCATTTTTGGCCAGCTGGCGCATTGGCTCTTCGAGCGCACGGCGCAGAATGGTCACAGCAACTTTCTCATCGTCGTTGACGGTCTGGACATCGTTCAGTGCGCTGAGCACGCTGAGCAGGGCCACGCCGCCGCCGGGGACAATGCCTTCTTCAACGGCTGCGCGAGCGGTCGAGAGGGCATCTTCAACGCGATGCTTGCGCTCTTTCAGCTCGGGCTCGGTTGCGGCGCCAATCTTGAGGACGGCCACGCCGCCAGCCAGCTTGGCCAGGCGCTCCTGGAGCTTCTCGCGGTCGAAATCGCTGGTGGTGGTCTCAATCTGGGCGCGGATCTGGTCGACCCGGCCTTTGATTGCGCCCTCGTCGCCCCGACCTTCGATGATGGTCGTTTCGTCTTTGTTGGCCACCACGCGGCGGGCGCGGCCCAGGTCTTCGACCGAAGCGCTATCGAGCTTGCGGCCAATCTCTTCGCTGATGACCGTGCCGCCGGTGAGGATGGCCAGGTCCTGCAGCATGGCTTTGCGGCGGTCGCCGAAGCCAGGGGCTTTGATCGCCAGGGCGTTGATGGTGCCGCGCAGCTTGTTGACCACCAGGGTCGCCAGCGCTTCGCCATCGATATCTTCGGCGATGATCACCAGGTTCTTGCTGAACTGGAGCACTTTCTCCAGCACCGGCAGGATCTCCTGGATCGAGCTGATCTTCTTGTCGGTGATCAGAATGTAGGGATCATCGAGCTCGGACTCCATGCGCTCGGTGTTGGTGACGAAGTACGATGAAAGATAGCCACGATCGAACTGCATACCTTCGGTATACTCGGTCTCGTAGCCCAGGCCTTTGCCCTCTTCTACCGTGATCACGCCGTCTTTGCCGACTTTTTCCATCACTTCAGCAATCAGGTTGCCGATGCCTTCGTCGGCTGCCGAGATGGCGGCCACGTTGGCGATGTCTTTGCGGTCGTTGATCGGCTTGGCCAGGTCGCGCACGGCTTTGACCAGCACTTCGGTGCCTTTGTCCAGGCCGCGCTTGATCATCATGGAGTTGGCGCCGGCCGCTACCTGGCGGAGGCCTTCGTGGACGATGGCCTGGGCCAATACGGTGGCGGTGGTGGTGCCGTCGCCGGCAACGTCGTTGGTCTTGGTGGCGGCCTCGACGAACAGACGAGCGCCCATGTTCTCAAAGGGATCTTTCAGCTCGATCTCTTTGGCCACGGTGACGCCGTCGTGGGTGACGGTCGGTGAGCCGAACTTTTTGTCGATGGCCACGTTGCGGCCGCGGGGGCCGAGGGTGGTTTTGACGGCGTCAGCCACAATATCTACGCCACGTTTGAGGGCGCGTCGGGCATCTTCATTGAAAGCAACTTGCTTTGCCATGTGTTTAACATCCTCCTAAGAAGTTTTATCAAAAATCGCTGGACCTACGCTTGAACGACGGCCAGAATATCTTTTTCAGCCAGAATCAGATAGTCTTCTTCGTCCAGTTTGATCTCGGTGCCAGCGTATTTCGCAAACAGCACCCGGTCGCCAGCGGCGACAGCAATCGGGACGCGCTTGCCGTTATCATCGAGTTTGCCTTCACCAACCGCTACGACTGTGCCTTCCTGGGGCTTTTCTTTGCTAGCCGTGTCGGGCAGAAACAAGCCGCCTTTGGTTTTTTCTTCCTTTGGGGCGGGCTTAATGACTACGCGATCTGCGAGAGGGCGAATTCGGAAATCAGACATTGTTGAAAATCCTCCTTAGATACTGTGATTTTAGCAATCGTTCAGAGTGAGTGCTAAATTCTGTTTGCTAGTTTAGCCACCATCCCAAGGTTTGTCAAGAGGATTTTAGCACTCTACATAATAGAGTGATAAAGTAGTTTTATGGCTTTAGAATGGGGTAAATGCTCCATCAGACAGCCTTAAAATGACGTTAAGTGAACGTTAGAATTTAGCAGTATGGCAATGTGAGTGCTAAACCACATGCCGAAATCACCAGCCCAACGATGTGGCGCGAGTGGAGGAAAATGGCTGAGCAGTGGGGAGGTCGCCAAACCAAGCGCGACGAGGGTGCTGCTGTTTACTGCGGCAAGGCAGCCCCGAGCTTATCCAGCGCCGCCGCCAAACCCAGGCGCGGGCTGCTCAAGATGGGAATCGCCAGCTCGGGGCAGAGCGCCGCCGCGCCGGCCATCGAGGCCTGGGCCAGCACGATCACGTCGGCCTGGTCGGCGTTGGCACGCACGGCGGCGGCAATCTGGGCCAGGTAGGCGGGCTGGTCGCCGGCCTCGAAGCTGACCCAGGCCGCCGCACACAGCAGTTCCTGGATTCTGATCGGCCTGCCGGAGGCTGCGGCGACCTGCTCAATCAGCTGTCTGGTCGGCATCACAGTGCTGGCCAGGGCGGCGACCAGGAGGATGCGCGGGCCGGCGGCGACGGCGCGCTCAGCCATTGCCCGGTCAACCCGCACTGCGCCGGCATACTCGGCACAGCCGCCGATAGTCGAGCAGGTGCACAGCACCACATCATGCTGGCCCACCGCCAGGATGTGGGCGCGGATTCGCTCGGCCAGCGCCGGGGTAATGCCGTCGCTGCGGGCCGTGCTGAGCAGCCCTTCATCAACAAGGTGGCGCACCGGCACGTCGGCCGCGATCTCGGCCAGCAGCCCGTCGAAGGTGGCGATATGGACCGGCGACGTGTGGAGAAAAACCAGCGTTTTCGACATCAAACAATCCTTGCGCTCAGCCTGAGGCTCAATGGAATGAATCCGCTGAGGGCTACTCGGTCAGGCGTCGAGCAGCAGCTGGCGCGCGACGGGCCAGGCGTTCAGGGCCAACTCTTCCAGTCGGCGCCCGTGCATACTCAGCGCCATCAATCCTCCGGCCAGTCGCTCGAACTAAACGGGCCGGAGATCACATGACGGATTTTCACCTCGGTCAGATCCGGCGGCGTGGCGAGAATAATCACAGCGAGATCAAATGCAGGCGCTGCAACGGTATTGAGGTAGCCAAACTCCATCGAGTCCTGATCAGGCTCGCTTGAGCTCCAGCCATCCTCCACCAGCGCATGCCGATAAAAGGCGAAGACCTCGGCCGGGGTCAGAGCGGTCGTAAAGAACGTAATCCGCTCGCGCCCCGACTCGTCGATCTGCACGCGCACATCGCGCGCATCCGGCGGGAGCGGCCGGGTCGGATAGACGGGCAGCCGCAGCGGCTCGTTTGAACAGTGAAACGTTTTGCACGGCTGCTCGCTCGCTGCCGCCACGACTTCCGCCGGGGCGGCGGGACGGTTGAATATAATACTCATTATGATCGCACTGAGACCCAGTCCGATCAGCCACCAGGTTGCCCGCAATGCTACCCGCATTCGCTGCTCCTTTCACTCCAAATAATCAAAAACCCTCAATCTGAACCTACTCGGTCAGGCGATACTCGGTCGAGCGGCCCTCGCCGACGCGCACCAGCACGCCCCACTCCAGCAGCTCGTTGAGGTCGCGGGCGGCCTGCTTGGGCGACACGGCGGTCAGGTCGCGGTACTCGCGGTTGGTG
>JACCRK010000142.1 GCA_013813565.1 Herpetosiphonaceae bacterium | reverse complement strand
CGCGAGCTGATTGTCGGCCACATTCAGATAGATCAGGCGGCCCAGATTGGTCAGCGCTGGCGGGATCGCGCTCAGCTGATTGTTGCTGAGATAGCAGAATCTGAGCCGGGCCAGCGCGCCAAGCGCTACCGGGAGCGTCGCCAGCTGATTGTGGCCCAGGTCGAGCATTGTCAGCTCGACCAGCCGGCCAAGGCCCGCCGCGAGCGTTGTCAGCTGGTTGGCGGACACATTCAACATCCGCAGCTCGCTGAGCTGCCAGAGCGTCTCCGGCAGCTCAGCGAGCTGATTGCTGTAAAGACTCAGCGATCGCAGGTTGCTCAGCTGGCCGATCCACTCCGGCAGCGCGGTCAGCCGGTTCTGGTCGAGATCGAGCAGCTCTAACGCAGGCTGCTCGGCCACGGAGTCGGGGACGGCGGTGCGCTGCTGCCCGCGCAGGCTGATAGTTTTGGTCGGGCTCATGGAGCCAGCTCGCTCAGCACGGGATTGTGCAGCACGCCGACGATCGCGGTCTGGTGGTCAGGATGCTGATTCATGCTCAGCCGAAAGCCCAGGCTGCGCATCAGGGCAATCGAGGCCGTGTTTGCCCCCGCGACCGAGTTGGCGATCCGGGGCAGCCGCAGGTCACTGAAGGCATAGTCAATCACTGCCCGACATGCCTCGGCGGCATAGCTATGGCGCCAGAAATCCCGACCGAGGGCGTAGGAAAGCTCGACCTCAATCCGCGCAGTTGGCTCATCTGGGGCCTCCTCCCACCTGACCCAGCGGGCGATATAGAACTGTAGGGCGACCAGTCCGATCAGCGCCGTGTCGACTTTACGGACTATCGCCAAAAACCCCAGCGGGCTATCGCGCAGCTGAAAGCTGCGGTAGACCATGCGCTCGCGCACCTCGTCAAGCGAGCGGGTCTGGCCGCAGAAGAAACGACACACCTCCTGGTCGGAGTAGACGACCTGGTGCAGCGCGGCGGCATCATTGAGGGTGACCGGGCGGAGGTGCAGGCGATCGGTGTCAAGGGTTTTCACAGTCGCTCTCAGGCTAAATAATCTGCTGGAGTATACGACTGATTGGCGGTTCTCACAATCGAGGGCGGCGAGAAAACCACGCGAGACCCAATCCAGCTTTGTACGGCGGATCTCCGTACCCGCCACCCCTGCCCACCCCAAAAATCCAGGCTTGACATCGCATAGCTGGGCTGCTAGAATACGTCCGTTATCGATAACGGGAACGATAACGGGAACGATAACGAAGTCGGTACCACTTTACTATCATTCCCACCCCAGCCGTAGCAATCACCTTGACACAGTAATAGCACCCGCCTGAAGGTGATAGCCGGCCCATACAGATACTCTAAGAACTATCCAAGGAAGGAAAGCACAATGAAGTACACCCGCTCAATGCTGATGACCCTCGTTATGACGATGTTCGCCACGCTGCTGATCGCCTGTGGCTCCGAGACCGCCACCGTCGCTCCAACAAGCGGCACTGGTGGCGCCGCAACCGCTGCGACCACGGCCCCGGCCGCCGCCAAAGATGTCCTGATTGGCATCTCGATGCCGACCAAATCCTCAGCCCGCTGGATCGCCGATGGCGACAATATGGTCAAGTCGTTCACCGAAAAAGGCTACAAAACCGACCTCCAGTATGCCGACGACGATATCCCCAATCAGCTGGCCCAGATTGAAAATATGATCACTAAGGGCGTGAACGTCCTGGTGATTGCGGCAATTGACGGCGAAACATTGTCGGACGTGCTGCAGACCGCCAAAGACAAAAACATTCTGGTCATCGCCTACGACCGCCTGATCAAAAAAACCCCCAACGTTGACTACTACGCCACCTTCGATAACTTCCAGGTTGGTGTGCTGCAGGCCAGCTACATCGAGACCGCGCTCGGCCTGAAAGAGGGCAAAGGCCCCTTCAACATCGAGCTGTTCGGCGGCTCCGCCGATGACAACAACGCCTTCTTCTTCTACAACGGCGCCATGTCCGTCCTCCAGCCCTACATCGACAGCGGCAAGCTCGTCGTCGGCAGCAGCCAGACCGGCATGGACAAAGTCGCCACCCTGCGCTGGGACGGCGCCACGGCCCAGGCCCGCATGGATAACCTGCTGAGCGCCTACTACACCGACAAGCGCGTCGACGCGGTGCTCTCGCCCTACGACGGCATCAGCATCGGCATTCTTTCGTCGCTCAAAGGCGTTGGCTACGGCAGCGCCAGCCAGCCACTGCCGGTGGTGACCGGCCAGGATGCCGAAGTTCAGTCGGTCAAGTCGATCATCGCTGGCGAGCAGACCGCCACGGTGTTCAAAGATACCCGCGAGCTGGCCCAGGTCGTCGTCAACATGGTCGACGCCTCGCTGAACGGCCAGGAAGTGCCGATCAACGACACCAAAACCTACGACAACGGCGTCAAAGTGGTGCCATCCTTCCTGCTGGTTCCGGTCAGCGTCGATATCACCAACTGGGAAAAAACCCTGATCGACAGCGGCTACTACACCAAAGATCAAATCACCAAGTAAATTGCGGGCGGGCAGCTAGTAGCTAGTGGCTAGTAGCTAGCTGCCCGCTTATGGCAAGCCGAATAACAGCGGTTTACAGCTTTGGTATGCTCCAAAACCAGCTGCTGACTACTAGCTGCTGACTACTAGCTACTGATCCAAGGGGCACGCACTATGTCCGACGTACTGCTTGAAATGCGCAACATCACCAAGACCTTTCCTGGCGTCAAGGCCTTAGACAACGTCAATCTCAGCGTCCGCCAGGGCGAGATCCACGCGCTGGTTGGCGAGAATGGGGCCGGCAAATCCACCCTGATGAAGGTGTTGAGCGGCGTGTATCCGCATGGGACCTACACTGGCGAGATCTATTTCCAGGGCCAGGAGTGTCGCTTCAACGGCATCAACGCCAGCGAAAAGCTGGGGATTGTAATTATCCACCAGGAGCTGGCGCTGATTCCGCTGCTCTCGATCGCCGAGAATATTTTCCTTGGCAACGAGCGGGCCAAGCGCGGGGTGATCGACTGGAACGAGGCGATCGCCCAGACCCAGGAGCTGCTGCAGAAAGTTGGCCTGAGCGACCCGCCCAACACGCTGATCACCAATATTGGCGTGGGCAAGCAGCAGCTGGTCGAGATCGCCAAGGCGCTGGCGAAGAAAGTCCAGCTGCTGATTCTCGACGAGCCAACCGCCAGCCTGAACGAGAGCGACAGCGAGGCCCTGCTCAACCTGCTGCTGCAGTTCAAAGCCCAGGGCATCGCCTCGATCCTGATCTCGCACAAGCTCAACGAGGTCTCCAAGGTCGCCGACGCGATCACCGTGCTGCGCGACGGCGCCACGATCGAGACCCTCGACTGCCACACCGACCAGATCACCGAGGATCGGATTATCCGCGGCATGGTCGGGCGCGATCTGAGCCATCGCTACCCGCCACGGGCAAGCGCCATCGGCGAGACCATCTTTGAGATTCGCGACTGGAACGCCTACCACCCGCTGCACCTGGAGCGCAAGATTGTTGACGACGTGAATTTGTATGTCCGCAAAGGCGAGGTCGTCGGCATCGCTGGGCTAATGGGCTCGGGCCGCACCGAGCTGGCGATGAGCGTGTTTGGCGGCTCGTATGGCCGCCACATCAGCGGCAGCGCCTACAAAAACGGCCAGCCGGTCGATCTCAGCTCGATCAAGTCGGCGATTGCCAACGGCCTGGCCTATGCCACCGAAGACCGCAAAACCTACGGCCTGGTGCTAATCAACGACATTAAAAACAACATCACCCTGGCGAATCTCTCGGCGGTCGCCGAACGGGGTGTGATCAACGACCCCAAAGAGCTGGCGGCGAGCAACGACTACCGCCGCGAGCTGAATATCAAGTCTTCCAGCGTTTTACAGAAAACCGTCAATCTCTCCGGCGGCAACCAGCAAAAAGTGGTGCTG
>JACCRK010000116.1 GCA_013813565.1 Herpetosiphonaceae bacterium | reverse complement strand
ATGCTGTTGATTTTCGAGTTCATCTATCTGGCGACCGGCACGTTCGACTTCGCCATTCTCGCGCGCCTGGGCCAGGGACTGGCGGTCGACCCCAGCCTGATTTCGCCGAAGCTCGGCAGCCTGGTGTATCAGCCGGGGATGAACCTGCAGCAGATGGTGTTTGGCGCCGCCCAGGGCCTTGGTCTTGGCGGGACGGCGGGCACCTACGGCGCGATTATCTTCTGGTCGATCTTTATCGCCTTCGCGGTGAAGCTGGCGATCTGGCCACTGCACACCTGGCAGCCCGACACCTACTCGCAGGCGCCAACCTCCGGCTCGATGATCGTCTCCGGCGTGATGTCGAAGATGGGCGCCTATGGGATGCTGCGGCTCATGCTGCCGCTGTTCCCCCAGCAGGCGCAATATTTTGCCCCGGCCCTGGCTGTACTGGCGCTGGCCAGCATTCTGTTTGGCGCCTACGCCGGCCTGGCCCAGACCGATCTCAAGCGCCTGATCGCCTACGCCTCGATTAACCATATGGGCTATGTGCTGCTGGGGATCGCGGCAACCGCAGCGGTGGCGACGAATCTAGGCGGGCTTAACGTTGCGGTGCGCGCCTCGGCGCTCAACGGCGTCCACATGCAGATGATCGCCCACGGCTTCAGCACCGCCGCGCTGTTCTTCCTGGCCGGGGCGCTGTACGAGCGCACAGGCACGTACCAGCTTGATCAGTTTGGCGGCCTGCGGCGAGTGATGCCGGTGTTTGCCGGGGTGATGGGCGTGGCGATGTTTGCCAACCTGGGCCTGCCGGGCCTGGCGGGCTTTGTCGGCGAGTTCTTCATCTTCCGCGGCGCCTGGGGCACCCTGCCACTGATCACCGGGATCGCTGTGCTGGGGCTGATTGTCACCGCGCTGGTGCTGATTCGCATGTATCAAAAGATTTTCTACGGCGCCACCAACCCACGGCTGACCGATCTGCCGGATATGAAGGTCGGCGGCTGGGAGTTTGGGGTGACTGTTCCCTTATTGATCTTCCTGCTGGTATTCGGGGTGTATCCCAAGCCGCTGATGGATCTGGCGAATACCGCCGCGACCGCAATGGCTCAGGTATTTGCGAACCTGTAAGTGGAGTTAAGTGATGTATCTGATTAAGAATTTGCCCACAAATATCCCTTACCTGAGCCTGATCTGGCTGCTGCCACTGATCGGGGCGCTGATTATTATGTTCATCCCACGGGAACAGAAAAATGCGATGCGCTGGACAGCGGCTATATTTGCTGGCGCCTCGTTTTTTGTGGCACTGCTCGTATTTTTCGGGTATAACCCGGACGCGCCAGGCTATCTTGGCACCAAGATGCAATTTGTCGAGAAGATCGCCTGGCTGCCACAGGTGGGCATGACCTACTTTCTCGGCGCTGATGGAATTAGCCTGCCGCTGCTGGTGCTCAACGGTCTGGTCATCTTTACCGGCGTATTCATCTCGTGGAACATCGAAGATCGAGTCAAAGAGTACTTTGTGCTGCTGCTGATCCTGGTGGTCGGTGTGTACGGCGTGTTCATGTCGCTCGACCTGTTCCTGATGTTCGTGTTCTACGAGCTGGCCGTGCTGCCAATGTACCTGCTGATCGGCATCTGGGGCTCGACCCGTAAAGAGTACGGGGCGATGAAGCTGACCATCTACCTGATGATTGGCTCGGCCCTGGTGATCGTCGGCATGGTCGCGGTGTATGTCGTGACAGGCACCTTTGATATGGTGGTTCTGTCGCAGACAATCTTCAGCCGCACCTTCCAGATTGTGTTCTTCCTGCCGATTTTCGTTGGCTTCGCGGTGCTGGCCGGTATGTTTCCGTTCCACACCTGGTCGCCGACCGGGCACGTCGCCGCGCCAACCGCAGTTTCCATGCTGCACGCCGGGGTGCTGATGAAGCTGGGGGCCTATGGCGCCCTGCGCGTTGGGCTTTGGCTGATGCCGGCTGGCGCCCAGTACTGGCTGCCGTTTATTGCCGTGATCACCTTGATGAACGTTGTCTATGGGGCCTCGATTGCGATGGTGCAGCGCGACTTCAAGTATGTGATCGGCTACTCCTCGGTGAGCCACATGGGTCTGGTGATGCTGGCGCTGGCCGCCGCCAACGAAACTGCGCTGAATGGCGCGGTGATGCAGATGTTCGCCCACGGGGTGATGACCGCGCTGTTCTTCGCCGTCGTCGGGCGCATGGTCTACGAGCGCACCCACACCCGCCAGCTGCCGGAGCTGGGCGGCCTGATGAAAGTGATGCCGTTTGCCTTTGTCGTCTTTATCATCGCGAGCTTATCCTCGATGGGCATGCCGGGTACCGCCGGCTTTATGGCCGAGTTTACCATCTTCACCGGTGTGATGCAGTTCAATCCCTGGATCGCAGCGATCGCGGCGATATCCATTCCGATTACGGCGGCCTATGTGCTGCGGGTTGGCTACATGGCCTTCATGGGCGAAGTCAAAGACCCGCACTTTTATGAGCTGCCGCCGCTGACCTGGCAGGAGAAATTCGCCGGGACGACGCTGGCGATCGTCGTGATTGGCGTAGGCCTGTTCCCATCCATCATTATGGATTTAATTGGCACGGGCGTAGAACCAATCGCCCAGCGCATTTTGGATGTCGCGCCCGTGTTGGCGGGGCGATAAGCCGGAGGATCAAGCGTGAGTTTTCAACTTAGTGATGTTTCCAAACTCATCCCCGAGTTTTTATTGATCGTTATAGCGCTCTTTGTGCTGGCTGGCGACATGTTTGGTCGCTGGCGCAAAGATGATGCGGGCTATGTCGATCGGGTGAATGAAGCCGCCACAATGACCTTGTTCGGTTTGGGTTTCGCCTTTCTGGTGACGATTATCCAGGGTGGGTTTTTGTTGCCTAAGCTTGGCGTGACCTTCCAGAGCGTTCAGCCATCGGCCTGGTGGGACATCCCCTCACATCTCACGAATGTGCTGACCAACCTGCGCAGCAGCGGGCTGGATTCAACCATCCTTGGCGGGGGGTTTGTGATCGATCCGCTCACCCACATCGGGCGGCTGGTGTTTATTGGGGCGGCGATTGTCACCGTGATCTTGACAATGTCAGCGCGGCCATCGAACAGCCCCGGCGAGTTCTACGCGCTGATTCTGTTCTCCACCCTGGGGATGATTTTGATGACCGCCGCCGGCGAGCTGATTATGATCTACCTTGGGATTGAGATGACCAGTATCCCGCTGTATGTGCTGGCGGGCTATTTCCGCCGCAATAAGCTCAGCGCCGAAGCCGGGGTGAAATACTATATCTTTGGCGCGCTCTCATCGGCGATTCTGCTCTTTGGCATGAGCCTGGTGCTGGGCATGACCCTGATGAATGCCCCGGCGGCCCAGGGCGAGGTGCCGATGGTGCCGACCAGCCTGCCCGCAATTGCGCTGGCGGTGCAGAACGCCTTTGCGACCCCCAACGACCCTGGGCAGGCGGTGCTGCTGCTCGGCCTGATCTTTATGATTGCCGGGATGGCCTACAAGGTGGCGGTGGTGCCATTTCACTCGTGGGCGCCGGACGTCTACCAGGGCGCGCCAACCACAATGACCGCGTTCATTTCGACCGCCTCGAAGACCGCCGGCTTTTTCCTGCTGTATCGCGTGCTGCTGACCGGCTTTGGCGCCCCGCAGACTACCGGGACGGCAGCCCTGGTTGGGGAGAGCGGCGGGCTTGCTTTTGGTGGCTGGGCCAGCATTATTGCGATTATCGCTGCCCTGACCATGCTGCTGGGCAACCTGGCCGCAATGCCACAGACCAACGCCAAGCGTATGCTGGCCTACTCGTCGATCGCCCACGCCGGCTTCCTGCTGCTGGGACTGGTCGGCATCAGCCGCGATAGCGGGGTCGCGCTGGTGTACTACCTGGTGGTCTACACCATCACCAACCTGGGCGCATTCGGCATCATGGCGCTGATTGAGGATCAGGTCGGTGGAACCGAGATCAACGATCTCAACGGTCTGGGCAAGCGGGCGCCAATGCTGGCATTTATGCTGACCATCTTTGTGCTGTCGCTGGCCGGTATTCCACCGCTGTCGGGCTTCTTTGCCAAGTTCTACATTTTTATTGTGGCCTGGCAGGAGGGCGCCAAGTGGCTGGTGATTCTGGCGGTCGCCAACACCGTGATCAGCCTGTTCTACTATCTGCGTATGCTCAAGGCGATGTATATTGCCGAGCCAGACAGCGACAAGCCGGTCACCGCCACGTTTGGCGCCCGCAGCGTGATGATGGCCGCCATGCTGCTGGTGCTGGCATTAGGTGTGGTACCAAACATTATTTATGGCGCGCTGGAACAGGTTGCGATTTCGATCGCCGCCCGCTAGCTCAGCACAATCCACAGATCCTGAAGGTTGGGAGTCGCTCCCGACCTTCAGCGTTTTAGCACTGCCCTGGGTACCAGCAAAAGGCGCTTGAATGGAACCAGCATAATCCGCGCTACGTCTGATCCTCAGCAGCATGGAAATATGCTATGCTACCACCCATTAACCAGCTGTTTTTCTGAGCAAAGGCGATCTAACAATGGTGAATTTGCTTAATACAACCCTCGGCAAGTACACGCTGCTTGAAGAACTTGGTGCCGGCGGCATGGGCGCCGTCTATCGTTCATTTCATCCCCAGCTTAACCGCGCGGTTGCGATCAAGGTGATCCTTGGCAATGCCACCCCCGAGGCCCGCCAGCGCTTTGTGCGCGAGGCCCAGATGGCGGTGCAGATTTCGCATCCACACATTGTGCGGGTCTTTGACGTGGACGAAGATAACGGCATGCCCTATATCGTGATGGAGTTCATCGAAGGGCCGAGCTTAGCGGGTTTGATGAAGTCCGGGCGCATGCCGCTTGAGCAGGTGCTGAAAATTGGCACTGAGCTGGCCGATGCGCTTGAGTATGCCCACTCCCAGGGGGTGCTGCACCGTGATCTCAAGCCCGGCAATGTGCTGATTCGGCCAAATGGCAGCACAGTGCTGGTTGATTTCGGTCTGGCCCGGCTAGCCGAGGTGGATCCAGGCGAGCAGCTGACCCAGAGCGGCATGATCGTTGGCACGCTGGCCTATATGGCCCCCGAACAAATTCAAGCCCAGCCGCTGGATCGCCGCACCGATATCTATGCGCTGGGTGTGCTGTTGTTTCAGATGGTGACCGGCCGGCTGCCGTTTGAGGGCGATACGGCGCAGATTATGTTTGGCCACGTGTATACCAACCCGCCCGCCCCCAGCATGACCGGAGCGCTCTTGCCGCCCGCCCTTGATGCCCTGGTTTTGGCCATGATGAATAAGCAATCGATCCATCGCCCTCAGACAATGGCCGAGGTGGCACATGTCTTGCGCCTGGTGACGAAAGATGCGACCACTCCGGCCGGCTATGGCGCCTACACGGGGCCAACGCAGGGGCGATCACAGTCGATGATGCCGACGGCGGTGCCCTATCAGCAGGCTCCAGTGAGCACACCGGGATTTATGCCGGTCCAGCATACGGTTGGCTATCATCAACCGGCAGGTGGCTATGGCCCGCCTCCACCAGCAGGCGGCTATGGCCCGCCAGCGCAGCCAATCTATACGCCGCCTGTGCGCAAAGGTGGTTCACCAATCTTGTTTATTGTGCTGGGCGCATTGCTGCTGGTCGGAGGCCTAGGCGCCTTTGGCATTAATAAAATACTCCAGGATAATGGTCGTCCACCGCCGCCACCGCTGATTACCCTGGGCGACTCTGCTACGCCGGCCATCAGTCTGCCACCGCCCCGCCCAACTGAGTTTGGCGCGCCGCCACCAACGCGGAGGATTGTCCCCACCCGTGCACCAGTGATCGTGCCAACGCAGGTGCCGGAGGAGGAGCAAAAGCTGACTGTGGCGAATATGCGGACCCGGAGCCTCCCTGGCGATGACACGACCACCTGGTTCTATGGGTCGGTCACCAATGAAGGCACGGTGCCACGCGAGGGCATTAAGGTCACGGTGGTGCTGCTGGATAAAGATGGCAAGGAACTTGATCACGAAGATGGCTATGTTGGCCTGTCTTATCTCAATCCAGGCCAGAAGGTTGGCTGGTCGGTGCTGTTTAGCCGCAAGCTTCAGCCTTATGATCGAGCTGAGATCGAGGTGCGCTCGAAGCCAGCCGGCTTTCAGCTTGGCTACAGCTACCGTGACCTGAAAATTGAAGAAGGCAGCGAGCTGATTGAAGATTTCTTTCCAGTAATTCGCGGCAATGTGACAAATACCGGCACGAAACGGGCTAAGTTCGTGCAGATTTATGCCACGGTGTATGACGGCGACGGCAATGTGATGTATGTGGGCAGCGGCTTTGCCGAAGATGATGTGGTAGTCCCCGGCGCGACCTCGCGATTTGAAGTGACTATTTTGGTGACGGCGAAAGGTGGCGTGCCGACCAGCTATGATCTGTTTGTTGAAGGAGCGGAGGATACAGAGTGAGACGAGTTATCTGGGGGATCGTGCTGCTGCTGCTGGTCGGCTGTGGCACTGAGTCAGTTCAACCAACGACAAATTCAGCCGGGGCAGCAGCTGCGACCGCAACTGCGCCAGCCACCGCCGCGCCAACAGCAGCCCCAACGGTTGCTGCGCCAGCGCCAGGTGGTGCGCCGGAAGTTGTCGCCACCCTGGAGACCAGCGGTGGGATCGCCGGGATTAGCCAGCGCCTGGTGGTCTGGAGCGATGGGAAGCTTGAGCTGGCCAGCGCTAGCAATCTGGCCGCCCCAATCCGGCTTGGCCAGGCCAGCCCTGAGCAGATCCAGGAGCTGCAGACGGCCATCAATCGACCAGAGTTCAAGGCCTTGAATGGCAATTATCTGCCCGAGAACACCTGCTGCGATTTCTTTACCTATGTGCTGAGCGCCGGCGGGACCACCATCACTACGATGGATGGGATCGCCTGGCCCGAGCCGCTGGAGACGGTGCTTAAGCTGCTCTTCGATCTGCAAAGTGGTGTCACTGCCGACACCAAGTAAGTCGCGCCAACTGATCGCAAAAGGGACACAGATGGCTGTGTCCCTTTTGCGATCAAGGGTATTTCTGGCTACCAGCTGATTGCGACGGTGGCGGTTGGGTTGGTGAGCGTCAGGTCGAGATAGCGGCTGGCGCCCTGGCTGCGCGGCAGCACACGGGTCGGCACACCATTGACTGCGACCTGGAGGTTGTCGGGCGCACCAGCCGGCAGTAGAAGATGCAGATGGGCCCGCCGGCCGCTGCCGGTCATCTGGAGGCGCAGCCCGCGCTCCTGGCGGCTCCAGGTGTAGGCGACATAGCCAAGCGAGGCGGCGTAGCGGGTCGTCACAGTCGCCTGGCGAACCTCAGGGTCGGCGGACCAGCGTGGCGCGATGGTGGTGTCACGATACAGTGCGCCATTATCGGTGATGCCCGCCGCGCCCTCGATCAGCGCCGCCAGCATCGCCGTGCTGCCCCAGCCATCGGTTGCCAGCGTGTCGGGGCCGGAGATGCCGGGATTGCCCACCGGCGAGTACCACAGGTAGGTGCCGCCGTGGATCGTGATCATCTGCTCGTAGCGCTGCAGAATATCAAAGCCGTAGGCCTCCTGGCCCCAGCGAAATGCGCCCCGCGCCAGCTCGCCGCCGACCAGCGGCATCGTGCCACCATTGACGTACTCGCCAGGGACATTGCCCCAGCCGGGGGTGGTGCCAAACACCCCGGCGGGAAACGGCGGATCGATGCTGTACCACTCGGCGCCGATGCTGGCTGGGCTGGTGGCGCGCCGGCGATAGTACTCGTCGATAATCGCTCGCGCTTGCTCGGATGAAAGCACCGCGCGGTTGAGCGCGTAGGCGTTTGAGAGTGAGAGCTGGGTATCCTCATCGACACCGGGGATATCAAACGGCTGCTCCAGCACATTGTGGCTGAAAAATCGGCCGTTCCAGGCCAGCCTGTTCAGGTTATCCATCAGCTGGGCGGCGCGCTGCGACCAGGTGGCGGCGGCGGCCACATCGCCGGCCTGGGCGCTGATGCGGCTCATGATCTGCATTGCGTAGGCCATCCCGGTGTTGTCGCCATGCATCACCCCAAAGCGACTCTTCGCGTCGATCCAGTGGCGCGGCGAGACCTTGCCATCGGGGGCGATGGTCGGGCCGCCATATTCAAAGTCCCAGGTATCGATGGTCAGCGGGCGGCGGATGAGCTGGCGGTTCGGGTCCCAGCGGATTGGGTTGCCGGTGCTGTAGGCGATGCCGCGCTCCATCGCCGGGAGATTCGCCGCCAGCCAGCCATCATCGCCGGTGGCCTGCCAGGCCTGATAGACGCCCTGCACAAACAGATACTCCAGATCGGCCTCGACGGCGGTGCGGCCCTGCACCGGGGTGCTATCGAGCATCGCAAAATAGTCGTCGAAGGCACCGTCGGGCTTCTGCTCGCGGCGAAAATAGTCGAGGGCGCTGGTCATATCCGGCTTAAAGTAGCGATAGCCCTGGCCCTGATAGACGTGGTCGCGC
>JACCRK010000079.1 GCA_013813565.1 Herpetosiphonaceae bacterium | reverse complement strand
GCTGGGCGGGGCACCGGCTGAGCGACGGGCACGCGCGGGCGCGGCGGAGTAATTCCGCCAACATCAGTGGCGGCCTGCGGATCGCTCTGGCGCGGCGGCTGGAGCGGCGGCAGCTGGCTGGCAACCGCCAGCGCGACGGTGGCTTTCCCCGCCGACGAGCCACGGGACGTCGCCAGCTCAGCCAGAGCGCCACGCTCGGGGATGATGCCGCCGGTGCGAATGCAGATCGTACGCAGCGCCTCGATCAGCGCCACCGCCGAGGGCGGGCGATCAGCGGGCTTTTTGGCCAGAGCGCGGGCAAAAACCTTGTCCAGGGCTGGCGGCAGGCCGGAAACCACGGTGGCGATCGCTGGCGGCGCTGTATAGGCGTGGGCCATCAGTAGCTCCGGCACCGTGCCGCTAAACGGCACCGCCCCGGTGATCACCTCAAAGGCCACAATCCCCAGCGAGTAGAGATCGGAGCGGCCATCAACCGGCTCGGCGGAGGCCTGCTCGGGCGCGATATACTCCGGCGTGCCCATAAACATGCCCGAGCGCGTCAGCCGCTGGCCACCGGCAGTTGATACCTGGGCGATCCCAAAATCGGTCAGCACCACGTGGCCATCGGCGTTGATCAGAATATTATGGGGCTTGATATCGCGGTGGACCGCATGTTGTGAGTGGGCATAGTCCAGCGCCTCGGCCACCGGGGCCAGCAGCGCCACCGCGTAGCCCAGGCCCATTGCACCGCGCTCATCGATAACCGCCTGCAAGGTGCGCCCGGCGATATACTCCATCGCAATATAGGGAATCCCCTCAACCTCGCCCACATCGAAGATCGTCACGATATTGGGGTGGCGCAGATTCGCGGCGGTGATCGCCTCGCGCTCGAAACGCTGGCTCGACTCTGGATCGCTGGCAAGCTGCGGAGCGAGAATCTTCAACGCCACCGGACGCTGCAAGGAGGTGTCGGTGGCGCGAAACACCCGCGCCATGCCACCGCGCCCTGCCTCTTCGTGGATAATGTATTTGCCAAATTGTCGCCCGTTCCAAGAGGCCAAATGCCTGCTCCTCGCGCCCTCTAGCGCATTATGAAGCCCTATGCTAGAATCGCCTTGATCTTAGCATGGCTGACACACGCAGTTAATCGCTAGCATAGAATACCATATTCAGTCCCTCTACTTGCATTTGTCTGAGGAGGATTTTCCGGATGATAGATCAACCTATCCCATCATTAACCATTAAAAACCAAGATACTCCGTCGCGCTTGTTGCCCTGGGAGCAGCCAATTTTAACGATTGGTCGGGATATCGCCAACGACATCGTGATCGATCATCGGCTGGCCTCGCGCCGCCACGCCCGGCTGGAGCGCGATGAGGCCGGCTGCTATGTCCGCGATTTGGAGAGCACCAATGGGACCTATATCAACGGCAATCGCGTCACCGGTATCGCGTCGCTGCGCAATAATGATGAGGTCTGGGTCGCCGACACCGTGATCATCTTCCGCGACCCCGAGGCGACGATGAAGGGCACCCCGCCGCCGGTGGTGATGCGCCGGATGGCCGTGCAGGATGCTGCCGAGCTACGCGTCGATAGCGCCGCCAAAGAGGTCTATATCAAAGGTCAGCGGCTCGACCCGGCGCTGACCGCCAAAGAATTCCAGCTGCTTGAGCTATTGTTTAACCGCAAAGGCGAAGTGATTAGCAAGGAGCAGATCGCCGCCGGCGTCTGGGACTACGAGGTCTACGACTACAATGCCATTGATGCGCTGATCTATCGGCTCCGCCAGCGGATCGAGATCGACCCTTCCGCGCCACGCTATATCGTGACGGTGCGCGGCTTCGGCTATAAGCTGCTCACCGGCGATGAGGGCTAGGGGTTAGGAATCAGGGCATTTCAATGCGATTAAACCCCACCAAGCCACGATTAATCTGTAGGATCTACGGTACACTTGTTGCTTAGTCAAAGCGATAGTATTTGGTGTTGATAGGAGCTTACATGGCTGGTCGGTTGGGGAAAAAGGCAATTTTAGGCGAGCGCGAGGCCGAGCTGCGGGCCACCGAGCAGGCGCTGTTCGAGCGGCTGCATGTGGCGCTGGAGCGCTTCGGGGCCGATGTGACCGCCGCCGATGCACAGCGGCTCCGCGAGGCCACCGCGCAGCTCGCCGAGCTGTTTCTGATTGTGATCGCCGGCGAGTTCAACTCAGGCAAGTCCAGCTTTATCAATGCACTGATCGGCGAGCGGATCCTGCCCGAGGGTGTGACGCCGACGACCGACCGCATCAATATCCTGCGCTACGGCGAGGAGCCTGCCTCAGAGCTGCTGGAAGATTTCCTGCTGCTGCGCACCTATCCGGCCCCGCTGCTGGGCGAGCTTAACATTGTTGATACCCCCGGCACCAACGCGATCATCAGGCGCCACGAGGAGCTGACCCGCGAGTTCGTCCCCCGCTCCGACCTGGTGCTGTTTATCACCTCGGCCGACCGCCCGTTCACCGAGAGCGAGCGCACATTCCTGGAGCATATCCGCGAGTGGGGCAAAAAAATTATCCTGATCATCAATAAGATTGATATTCTGGAGGAGGCCCAGCGCGCCGAGGTGGTGCAGTTCGTCCGCACCAATGCCACGACCCTGCTCGGCGTCGAGCCAACGATCTTCCCCGTCTCGGCCCGCATGGCCTTCCGCGCCCGCGAAAGCGATGACGCCGCAGCCTGGCAGACCAGCGGATTCGCTGAGATCGAGGAGTATCTGCTTCGCACTCTCGATGAGGGCGAGCGGGTGCGGCTGAAGCTGCTCAACCCGCTGGGCGTCGGCCTGCGGCTGGCCCAGACCTACCGGGCCGCCTCCGATGCGCGCCTGGCAACCCTGGTCGAGGACGTCAAGGCGATTGAAAATATCGACGGCCAGCTGCAGGCCTACCGCGCTGAGATGATGCGCGACTTCGAGCCGCGCCTGTCGCAGCTGGAGCTGCTGCTGCACGAGCTGGAGAATCGCGGCAATGAGTTCTTTGACGAGCACATCCGGGTTGGCCGCATCCGCACTCTGCTCAAAAAAGATCAGCTCGACCACACCTTTCGCGACGAGGTGGTTGGCAATATGGACCGCGAGATCGATCTGGCCACCCAGCAGATTATCGACTGGCTGATCGAGCGCAATCTTAAGCTCTGGCAGGACGTGAACACCTATCTCGACCGCCGCCAGCTGACTCGCCACCGCGAGGAGATGCTCGGCGATGTCGGCCAGACCTTCACCTACAACCGCCAGGCGCTGCTCGACTCGGTCGGCCGCACGGCGGAGCGAGTGATCAAGACCTACAACCGCGAGGCCGAGGCCGCCCAGCTGGCCACCGATGTGCGCGGCACCTTTGCCACCACCGCCATCGCCGAGGTTGGCGCGGTGGGCCTGGGGGCGCTGTTTATGATCGCGACCCACACTGCGCTGCTTGATGTCACCGGGATTTTGCTCGGCGCAACCCTGGCCGCCGGCGGGTTCTACATCATTCCGGCCAAGCGCCGCCAGGTCAAGCGCCAGTTTCACCAGAAGATCAGCGAGCTGCGCGATAATATGGTGCGCACGCTGACCAAGCAGGTCAACAGCGAGGTCGATGGGGCCATGGAGCGGGTCAACGAGACGATTGCGCCCTATACCCGCTTCGTCAAGTACCAACACGAGCAGATCGGCACCGCCCGCACCGAGCTGGCCGCCGTCGAGAGCGCCCTCAACCGCCTGCGCAGCGAGATCGAGGGCGAGTAGTCGCCGCGATAGATCAAATGAAACAGCCCCGCGCCCTGAATAAAAGCTCAGGGCGCGGGGCTGTTTATGTCAAATTACACCCAAGCTGGGCGGAAACGAGCGTAGTTCTTAAATCTCCATAAACCCGCCGCCAGCTGTTTCAAGCCGCGCCAGCACGCCGTAGCGCACATCTTACATCTTGATGAACGGCCGTCGATTTCGCCATGTTTCGTGTTAGAGTTTATATACCACGGCTCTCCCAGGGGC
>JACCRK010000056.1 GCA_013813565.1 Herpetosiphonaceae bacterium | reverse complement strand
GTCCTGCCCCATCCCCCGTGCCACCGCGTGAAAGGGCTTCAGATCGCTGGCGGCAGCGTCCGCGAGCCAGTCCTCCAAGAGCGGACGCTGGCGTTCCCGCACCATGTCCAGGAAGCGCTCGGTCAGGCGGAGCGCACATGATACGCCGGCGTGCACGCGGTGCAGCCGAGCCAGCCAGTCTGTCGCTGGGCCAGTGCGCTCCGCCGCTCGCTGGCAGATCCAGCCGCTGATGGCACGCGGACGTGGCAGCGTTGGGAGCGCGGAGTGCGGGGTTGTCGGCTGCCGTAAGTGGGTGACAAAGGCTTTCACCGTACTGCGTTTGCCCGCGTACCCGCGTTCACAGACCTCGGTAAAGAGCTGTTCGGCCGTCACGCTCCCAGCGGCCCAGCGTTCCTGAATGAAGGGCTTGTAGGCATCCAGCACGCTCATCCGCCGCGGTCGGCGTGCGGCATCGGGCAGCACTGCGACCCGGAGATAGCGCCGCACCGTATTGCGACTGATCCCCGTCGCCGCAGTGATCGCCCGAATGCTCAGCCCAGTTGCGGCCAGGCTGTGAACCGCCAGATAGCGCGCTTCCCGCCGTGCGCGGCGGTGCGGACAGCCAGGGGATGGGAGCGGTAGCTCGTCCGGCAGCGGATCTGTGTCCGGAACCACGGCGGTTGGTGCGGGCACGGGCTGTTCGGCCACAAGCACCGCCTGCAGTGCAGGTTCCCAGGCCGCCGCCTGCTGCACCAGCACCTCATTTAACGCCGTCACGACCGTCTTCATCAGGTGCCAGCGATCCGCCACCTGCACCGCGTCAGGAGCGCCCAGGCGAATGCCCTCGCCATAGGCCTGGGCACGGTCGCGGCTGACGATCCGCACGGTGGGATGGCGGGCCAGCCATGCGGCGAGGGTTGCACTGGTTCGATCCGGGAGCAGATCCAGCACGGTGCCGCGCTCCAAATCCACAATAATCGTGCCATAGGTCTGCCCTTTGCGGAAGGCCCAATCATCGACCCCGACGACGTCGGGAGCGGGATGCAGCGGGTCGGGGGAGCGCTGGATAAACCGCAGGATGGTGGTGCGGCTGATTGGACTGAGGCACTGCTGGCTGACCAGCGCACCAGGAATGCCGCCCAAGGCCAACCCACACTGCTGTTGAAGGGTGTATAAGCGCTGAGTGCGCCGGGCGAAAGGTGCCACCACGCTCGGCAGGCGCTCGGTAAAAATCTGTTGGGCACACGTTGACACCAGGCAGCGAAAGCGCCGGACATGCAACAGGAGCGTCATGGTAAAGCTCGCCCAAGGGAGGTCGTGGAGGGTCCGCGTATAGCGACTATGAATACGCCGACTTGCGGTCTGGCAGCTGGGACATGTGGCCGTGGCCGTGGTGATCGAGGCCATAAGTGTGCCCATTTTGGTGGTGGGTGACCAAGAGGCCTCGTCCAGCATGAGATCGGACGTGGGCAAAAACATGTCCATCAATTGATGATCCCCCTAAGAACCTTCCGCAGGGTGCCATGCTACCGGATATGGGGTACATCATCAAAAGTGTGCATGAGCCTTACTTTTGACCCGGATCGGCAACAAGAAATGACCCACCCTGGCGATAGTAATTTAGGGTGTGGCCGTCGGGGTATCGCCCAACAACCGGTGCCGCATGCGGTAACTCCGCCCGTTAATCGTGATCACTTCGGCATGGTGTAACACCCGGTCCAACAACGCCGTGGCCAGAACCTCATCCCCCAGCAATGTCCCCCATTCCGTAAACGTCAGGTTGCTCGTCAAGATCGTGGAGCGCCGTTCGTAGCGCGCCAGGACCAATTCAAACAGCAAGTGCGCCTGCGCACTCCGTACGGGCGTATAGCCAACTTCGTCGATCACCAACAGCGTTGGCTGGCTGTACCGGCGCACCGCTGCCAGGCCGCCGCGGGGCGCGGGCGCATCGATCTGCGCCAGCAACTCCCGCAACGTCACAAACTGCGCCGTATGGCCCGCTTCCAGCGCTGCGACGGCTAACCCACAGGCCAAGTGGGTCTTCCCAACCCCAGGCGGACCCAGCAGCCCACATTGGTCGCGCTGCGCAGAAACGCCAGGCTGGTCAATTCGGGGTTTAATCCAGCTGGCCTCGAAAATGTATACAGCACATCTGTCCTATGGTGGTGATTGCTCGTCAGGTTCTTCCGGGTGCGCTCGGAACGAATACTGCGCGAGCGCCTCGACCAATGCCGCCAGTGGAATTGTCGCAGGCTCATTGTCAAACAGGTAGCGCCCGTAGAGATTGACATGCACCCACGCGATGGGTGACACCGTGAGCAGCCGGGCGGCGCCGACGGCATCCCCCCGCGCTTCCCGCACCGCAATCGCATCCGCGATCAGCAGCATGTTGTAGAAAAGAATAGCATTCGCCAGCAGCCGGCTACATTCGCTCCATAACTCCTGGTCCGCTTCTGTGCCATAGTGCAGCTTGCCAGCATTTGGGCTTAAACGCACGGCGCCCCGAAACATTGTAGCAAACAACTGTTCTATTGCCAGTAAGTCACCATTTGGCATGGGCCAGCGTGGCCGATAGGCCGCTAGGTCAACGGATGTGCGCTGGCCATAGCACGCGGTGACGGCCGCCAGCAAGATTGTTTGGAACCGCCCCAGCTGAAAGATGGCCTGATCGACCCGGTGTGGTCCGCGACCCGGCATCCGGAGATAGTGCCACTTCGCCCAGACCCACACGTTCAGCAGGATCAGCGTAATCTCGACCACCATCAGGCGCAACGCGGGGTTCGGTGAGGTCGTCCGAATGCGCAGCTGTTCGAGCTGCCGATAGGTGCTCTCACCGGTTAAACCTTCATCATCAAAAGTGGCGAAGAGCCGGGATGCTATGGTTGAGCGCGTGACATACTGTTAACCCATTAAGACATCCTTCGTCCGTGTAAGTAGTGCCGGATGTATGCGACGGAATCAAATGAACGGTTGACTATGTTGGGCTGAACGGATTCAATCGTGTGTTCCAGAAACACCGGTCCTACCAACGCAAAGAAGGCATGCATCGGTGGTTCCTGCACCAGCCTGCCCTCCTGCTGATAGCGCTCAAGCATCGCGCCGATAGTTGCCATGATGGCTAAGGGTGTTTGCATAATCTCAAGCAATTCCGGCTGGCGGGGAATCTCGGTGATTAACATGGCGATCACGCGCCCACGCTCCGCTACCACCGTGTGGTAGAAGTGGACGACCCGCGACAAATCTGCTTCGAGATCGCCCGTGTATTCAATTCCTGCCGCAACAAAGCTCGCAGCTTCTTGCTCAACAACGGCCTTCAGCAACGTTTGCTTGTTGCGGAAACGCCGGAACAGGGTCACTTCGTTAATCCCCGCTGCCGCCGCGATCTGCCGTGTTGTCGCACCGGTGTATCCGTGTTGTGCGATCACATCAAGGGCCGCATCCAGAATGTGAGTGTCGGAAATACCGCGCGCCATACGTCCCTCATTGCTCCGTTGATTGGAGCGCTACTCTACCGACCATGCGCCACATGAGTCGTTGACAAGGATACTCGTTCTGGTAGAATATATGCAAGTAAGCACTTGCATATATTCTAGAAATAAGGAGAAGCGCATGCTTCAAAAACTTGTCGGTCTATTTGCCCGTGGTGGTGCCAACAAACGGGGTGGATTCTCGCTTGACGGCATGCTTGAGCGCATGGATAGGCACCTTGATCACTTTACCACGCTTGTGCGGCCCACTCCGGAATCCAGCCCACGCACCCCATTTGACACGGACTTGCCACCGGAGCAGATTTCAACACAGAACTTCACATTTCGCCAAATCCTGAAAATGATTCCAGAAATGGTGCCGCTGCTGATCGGTATGCAGCGGAGTGCGCGGATGTACGATGGTCGGTTCCAACCGACGAAGAAAGAGGCCAGCCCAGGGTTTATCGCCCAACTCGAAGCACTGGCACGGGCGGCAGGCGCGAAGGACATTGGCTACGTGAAGGTGCCGCGCAATGCGATCTTTCGCGACAAAGGTATTCCCCACGAGTATGCGATTGTATTCACGGTGGAGATGGACCAGGTGCCTATCGAGACTGCGCCGAGCTTTGCGTGTATGCATGAAGTGGCGCACGGCTACAAGAATCTGGCGGCGATCTCCAACAAGCTGGCGGGCTTTATGCGCCAGCACGGGTTTGCAGCCTACCCTGGAACTGCGCTGGGCGGCCTGACTGATTATCCGCATCTCGCCGAACTTGCAGGACTCGGTGCGATCGGCTACCACGGTTTACTCATCGCACCTGGGGAAGGGGCGCGGCTGCGGATCAACACGATCTACACCAACATCACCAACCTGCCGACACTGCAAGCTCAAGGCACGCCGAACGAGCATCTGTGGGTGCGCGACTTCTGCGCAATGTGCAAAAAATGCGTCCGTACGTGCCCAGTCAATGCGATATACGAGCAGCCCCAGCCACGTGGTGACGGCGGGATGCAAATAATCGAGCCCGCCACGTGCCGTGATTATTTCACCCAGAACTATGGCTGCGGCGTGTGTCTGGCCGTGTGTCCGTTCAGCCATTCTGGGTATGAAAAGGTTCAGGCCAAGTTCAAAGGGAATCCGAACGCGCCACAGTTTCGGATCGAGCCAGCAGCGTAGCGGCACGGCAGGAATCAAACTACGCGTATACGCTCTCGTAGAGAAGGTAGTCTGATACGACAACAGGCAGTCGATTTTCTAGGAGTAGAAGCAACGGGGCGCTTCCAAACGTTCCTGCTGGCGGCCGTCACCGCGTGCTATGGCCAGCGCACATCCGTTGACCTGGCGGCCTACCGGCCAGCGCCGCTGGCCCACGTCAAATGGTGACTTCTGGTGAAAATAGGTCCTGCGCCGCTGTCGGATGCCACTATCCAGAAGTCCACGCCGCATCATTTTCATTGCTGGTTGTGCGCCGCAGGCGCATCGACACCTCCTGATTACGAATGCATTAATTCCAGAGGCGCGCCACCGGATAGGCAGCGACTACAGCATCCGCGCTCGCCAGAACGGCGTCCTCCACCAATGCCTGGGCAATCAGCATCCGATCAAAGGGAGCTTTGTGATAGAGCGGCAAATCCCCCACGCGAAGCGCATGATCGAGGGTAATCGGGAGGAGTTGAAGACCATTTTCGAGCTGGCTCGCCACGACATCTGGCAGCGGCTGATGCAGAGTCAACTTCCCGATGCCGGCCTTGATTTGGATCTCCCACACGCTGGCGGTGCTCAGTAGCAGGATGGTGGCTGGATCGCTACAGGCCGCCAGCACCGGTGCCGTCAACCGTTCGGGGGTGAGTGCCCACCAGAGAAATACATGGGTATCAAGCAACAGCTTCATGCATCCCCCAGCCAGAAGGCATCGGGCAGCGGATCATCAAAGGTGTCGTCCACCGTGATGGCGCCACGGTTGAGCCCTGGTACCCGCTGCATCGGCGGCGCGGGGATCGGCACCACCCGGGCGATCGGTCGACCATGATCCAACAACACCACCTCCTCGCCATGGCGCACCTGGTCAACGACGGATTCGACCGTGACCATCGGATCATGAATACTTACCTGCTGGGTCATGTCATCCTCCTTGTACAATGCGCTCCATCATCAGATGTGCATGCGATCAATCGCCGTCCGCACATCATCCTCGCTGGGAGTCAGATACATCCCGGTGGTTGAGAGCCGACTGTGGCCAAGAATCCGTTGGACCTCTGGCAGCTGCGCGCCTTGGGTCAGCAGCCGCCGGGCCAAACTGTGCCGCAGCTGGTGGGGCGCGACGGCATCGAGTCGCTGTGCCGCTGTCATGAGTTCGTCGATCCGCTGGAGATCGGCGAGCTTTGCCGTACTGTCGCGGAGGAGTTGCGCACCATGGCACCCAAGCCGCTGCACCACCTTGCCGACACCACGCGCCGTAATCCCTGGCGTTAGCGGTCGGCCAACCGTGGCCGGATCGATGCGGACCAATAATCGGGTGCGCTCGTCGTCACTGCCAAGTGCCGGCAGGCCGCAGGGACAACGTACCTGGGTGAGATAGTGGTCAAGCAGGCGGATCGCGTCAGGATGCAGAGGAATGCGCCGCGCCTTGCGTCCTTTGCCGCTGCGGACTGTCAGGGTGCCGGCGCGGAGATCGAGATCGCGAAGTTGGACATCACAGGCTTCTTGGGCACGCACGCCCGTGTAAATTAAGAGGGCGAGCAGGGCTTCGTCACGACTGCGACGGGGATCCGGCTGCTGCCGGGCGGCGCGCAAGAGCGCATCGACGGCAACATCCGGCAGGGCCTGTGGCCCCATGGGTTCGGTGGCCACATCATGGATGCCTGCGGTGGGATTATCCACCATGTGGCCCTGACTCGCCGCCCAGACACAGAAGCGGCGGAGGGTCGAGAGGGCACGATTGATCGTCGCCGGTGCTGCTCCGTCATCGACCTGGCGGCTGCGCTGCCAGCGCCGGAGATCGCGGTCACTGGTCAGGGCCATCGTCCAGGGCTGGCGATGGGTCGTCTCCCACCACGTTGCAACCTGCCGAAGATCGGCGCGGGTCGCACGGATGGTGGCTGGTGAGCGCCCATTTGCCGCAAGGTGATCAAGATACTGGACAATGATTTCCATCGACATCCCCCGTCACACATCTTATCAGCCCCGTCAGCATAGCAGAGAAGCACCAGTTTTGCAACACCTTATTGGAACCGTTCGTGGGGTTTCGATGGATAAACGGGGCCGATAAGGTAAGTTATCAGCCCCGTAACCAGCTTTTGCTCGGTAAATTATCCAGCACAGACGTTCGCTACAATGTTTCGGGGGGCCGTGCGTTTAAGCCCACGTTGGCACCGACGAAGGAACTCTGGACCGCGCTCACGGCCGCGCTGCTCGATGAAAGGCCGCTGCCGTGGACCTTGTGACATATTCGTGATGCTCTAATGCTGTATGCCTCAAACCATGCATTTGCCATGCATTTGACCATGGTATGTTTATAAGACACGCAGGTTTGAAGTAAGGAGTTCCAATGCCCATACCACCCATTTCCACCGAGGACGCGGAGCCTGAGATGAAGCAAGCAGGACAAGCAGGTGATCCGCACGAGCTGGGGAACGACCTGTTTATCAAGGGACAGAGCGCATTAAGGCGCGCCGATTATGTGACGGCATTCACGTTCTATCGTGAGGCTGCAACGGTGTTTGCTGCGGCCGAGTGCTGGAGACCGGCGGCAGACTTCTTACTCCTTGCCGCCATGGTCGCTGATGAATGTCTGCCCGATCTCGCGGAGGATGCTCAGCAGGCTAAGGACGCCGCCCACTGCTATCAGCAGCGCAGCGCAGACACGAGTGCCGATCAATGATATGTGTCTGCCTATGATGGGCGGCTGGTGATGACTTTTACATATCGGGCCTAAAACAAGATTCCCCATGCGCATCAACCTTATTTTGGAGTCGCCACCACCGCGCTGGCAACCACCGACGCGGCGCGGCCGCCGCTCGAAGGCGCTCCAACAGCTGATGGTGGTGCCAATGACCACGGTTAAGCATAGTCGTATCGGGCGTTATCCAATTAAATAAAAAATAGCGCTAAGGTTTAAGTATGAGGTTCTCTATGGATCGAGGGTATCGTGCACTCGTGGTGGAGTATATACGGCTTGAAACGATGGTGCAGCAGCTGATGGCCGAGACGGGGATGCGATTCGGCACTGGTTGTGGTTTGGAACAGACAGTCGTGGGCCACCACTATTTGGCCGTCAGGGAGGCCGTCTATGAGCCCGTTTTTAATCTGATACGATCAATCCCTTTTGATGTGGACGCAGGGATCTCCTTTCTCTTCTTGCCGATGCCCGCCCCTGGGTTCTGTTTACTACGCACATATGTCCTTGATCGCCTTAGACGTGCGCCATTCACTGCTGATCAGGCGCAGCAGTTGCGTGATCTCGCTGTAGAGTTGTGCGCATCGCGCACGGCTGGGTACTGTCTCCAGGCCTTCGTGCGCGTGCGGCGTCTAATGGTCCGCATTGGCACGCCGGATCTCATCTGGACCCTGGCCGCTTGGGCTAATCATCCCGAGGGCGCGACGCGCCGTCGTACCCAAGCAATGCTCACCGCCATCCTGCAGCAGCGTCCGGATCTGCCCCAGGTGCACCATCGACCGTAGCGGCACCTGTGATTCCGCATTAAGAATAAGATTGATGCGCATGGGGATCGGCGAGATTACGGCCGCGTGGTTGTTGGTAACGACGCTCAAATTCACGCTGTGTGACACGCCAGAAGCCGTAACGGGGTATGCCGGTTTAGCGCCAAATGAACGCCAATCCGGTACCAGTGTGCGGGGTCGGACGGCCATCGGGCATCTGGGGAACGGGCGGTTACGACGGGCGTTGTACATGGCAACCCTGAGCGCCGCGCAATATAACCCGGTCATTAAAACCTTCTATGACCGGCTGCGGGCAGCGGGTAAGCCGATGAAAGTAGCACGCTGCGCGGCGGCACGAAAATTATTGCATATTGCCTGGGCAGTTGTGACGAAAGAGCGGAATTTCGATCCGGCCTATGGTCACTGAGCGGCGAGCAGGCTGCCCTGTGCTGATTCACGCCGAACGTGCGGCCGTCAAGGTCGCACGGCGTTGTCGTGCGCATGCTTGACCTTGACGGCTGCGCGTAGCCTGCGTTATCCGCAGGGCAGCAGATCCATGGACGGGTGAAGAAAGACTTGACAACATACTGTATCTTTGCGGCTGGCGACAGCGTTGCTCGTTTAGGGCCATGATACGACATGGGTCCACGAAACCGGAACCACATCATCGTCCGGCGGCACCCACTCTACGGGCAGTGCAGGCAGACGTCAATGCCTGACCTGAGGGAATGGGACTTGGCGGTTTCAACCGATGTAAGGACACCAAAGCGTCCGTTTCGGTTCCTATGCTCCTGCTGGTTCATCCCGCCGTCCCCCAGTCTGCGGCCGACGGCGTTATAATGGATCGATGTCGATGCCGCTGCTAGCCACCAAACTCTATATCCCGTCGCCTGGCCCCCAGATCGTCGGGCGTCCGCACCTGATCGCGCGGCTGAACGAGGGCCTGGGCCGCAAGCTGACCCTGCTCTCCGCCCCGGCCGGCTTTGGCAAAACCACCCTGGCCAGCGATTGGGTTGCTAGCTGCGGGCGCCCGGCCGCCTGGCTGTCGCTGGACGAGGGCGATAACGATCCGGCGCGCTTCCTGACCTACCTGATCGCGGCGTTACAAACGATCGCAGCCCAGATCGGAGCGAGGGTGCTGTCTGCGCTCCAATCCCCGCCGCCGCCGCCGCCAGAAACGATCCTGACCGCCCTGCTGAATGATATCGCCGCCATCCCCGGCCAGTTCGTCCTGGTCCTGGATGACTACCACGTCGTCGATTCCCAGTCAGTCGACCAGGCCCTGTCCTTCCTGCTCGACCATCTGCCGCCCCAGCTGCACTTGGTGATCGCCACCCGCGAGGATCCCCAGCTTCCCCTGGCCCGCCTGCGCGCCCGCGGGCAACTGGCCGAACTGCGGGTGGCCGACCTGCGCTTCACCCACGTCGAGGCTGCCGAGTTCCTCAACCGGGTGATGGGCCTGAACCTCGCCGCGGCTGACATCGCGGCGCTGGAGGCGCGCACCGAGGGCTGGGTCGCCGGACTCCAGCTGGCGGCGCTCTCGCTGCGCGGCCATCACGACGCCGCCGGCTTCATTAGATCGTTCACCGGCACTCATCGCTTTGTACTGGACTACCTGCTTGAAGAGGTGCTCCAGCAGCAGCCCACGCCCATCCAGCAGTTCTTGCTGCACACATCGATCCTCGATCGTCTCTGCGGGCCGCTGTGCGATGCGGTTCTCGGCGATCCCGCCGGCTCGGGGCAGGCGGCCCTTCACGCCATCGAGCGCGCCAATTTGTTTCTCGTCCCACTTGATGTTGAGCGACACTGGTATCGTTACCACCATCTCTTTGGCGAGTTTCTGCGGCAGCGCTTTGCGCAGGATCCGAACCTAGTCGGGGGTGATCTCACCGGGCTCCACGGGCGGGCGAGCGCCTGGTATGAGGCCCAGGGTCTGGATCTTGAGGCGCTGCACCACGCTGCGGCAGCTGCCGATCCCGCCCACGTCGCACGCCTGGCCGAGCGGTCGTGGGAGCGTATGGACAGCAGCTTCCAATCCGTCGCCTGGTGCCGCTGGGTGCGGCAGCTGCCCGAGGCAGTCTTACGCGCCAGGCCGGTACTCTGTACCCAGTACGCCTGGGCGCTGATGGACGCCGGTGAGGTTGAGGCCAGCGAGGCCCGGCTGCGCGACGCAGAGCGCTTGTTGGCCTCGCTGGGCGACTCGGCCATCGTGCCTGATGATGCGGCGGAGCCTATGGTCGTGGTCGCCAAGGAACAGCTCAGCAGCCTGCCAGTGCGGATCGCAGTTGCCCGCGCCTACCTGGCCCAGGCCCGGGGCGATGTCGCGGCGACGGTGCGGCATGCAGCTC
>JACCRK010000021.1 GCA_013813565.1 Herpetosiphonaceae bacterium | reverse complement strand
CCGGCGAATCTCGCATCCTAAACCCCGCTCACCGATCACTCCGCTCCAGCACGGCCCAGCGCATATAGACGGCCACTAACGCCAGGACCATGGCCAGGATGGCCCCGAGCCAGAAATAGTCAGCAGCAGCAATCATCGGCGTGTTCAGGCTCGCGGGATCAAAAACCCTTGGCGCAACGGCGTGCGTCACTGCTGGTAACCCGCTGGCCTGCGCTGACATCAGCCCGGCTTGCGGCAGCTGTCCACCATCAACACTCATAATCGCCAGACCCAGGCCGACCATAACCAACACCAGCCAGCGGGTTCGCAGTTCCATCGCAACCTCCCAGTGTTATGTTTAGCTTCGCTCAAGAATGAGTATAGGCTCTGGGAGGTAAAAATGCAGTAAAAAACCTTGCAGACATCACGCAAAAGTGTTGCAGGAAGGTTGCAGGCGGGAACATGCGGGGAGCAGGAGGTCTAAGGGAAGCGCCTAGCGGCGGCGCTGTCGGGCCGCCTCAAACAGCAGGACACTGCCAGCAATCGCTGCATTCAGCGACTCAACCGCGCCTGCCATGGGGATTGTCACCTCGTGGGCGAGCTGCAGCGTTTCAGCCGAGACGCCGTTGGCCTCATTGCCCACCACCAGCGCGACGGCCTGGCGCCAGTCCACCTGGTCGTAGGTTAGCGTAGCCTGTTGCGTGGCCGCGTAGATGGCGGTCAGTGCTGCAAGCTGCGGTCGGACAGCTGCCCAGTCAACGTCATCGACCAGCGGCACCCGAAAATGCGCACCCATTGCCGCCCGAACCACCTTGGGGCTCCAGAGATCGGCGGTGCCAGCCAGGCCAACCACCAGATCGACGCCAGCGGCCTCGGCGGATCGCAACAGTGTGCCGACATTGCCGGGGTCCTGAACGCCATCCAGCACCAGAACCAGGCTGAGGGTTGGCGGGGTAAGGAGGGGCAGCGGGACAGCGGCAATAATCCCCTGTGAGGTCTCGACATCGCTAAGCTCGGCCAAAAGCCCGGGAGTGGTGGGAGCCGCGTTTGGCTGCCGCTCAACCTGGCTTAGCAGCCCACGTCCCCGCGGGGTTGCCTGAAGCTGTTCAGGAACATACAGGACCGAGGCTGGGGATTGATAGTGCAAGGCCTCCTCGACAAGCCGCACCCCCTCAACAACAAACATCCGCTCGCGGTGGCGCTCTTTACGCGAGCGCACCAACGAGCGGATACGTTTGACATGGATATTAGCGGTGCTGGTGATGAGGTCGCGCACGACACCGCCTTATGAACTAAGCGAGAGCCTGTTTAACCTGGGTAACAATCGCGCTAAATGCCGCAGCGTCACGAACGGCCAGATCGGCGAGCTGGCGGCGATCGATCGTAATCCCAGCTTTGCCCAGGCCATTGATCAGCACGTTGTAGGAAAGACCATTCATGCGCGCAGCCGCATTGATCCGGGTGATCCACAGACGGCGGAAATCGCGTTTTCGATTACGGCGGTCGCGATAGGCATAGGCTAATGCCTTCATTACCGCTTCGTGGGCTGTTTTGTAGTTGTGCGAGCGGCTGCCATGGAAGCCCTTCGCCTGTTTGAGCAATTTCTTATGCCGCTTGTGCGTCATAATGCCACGTTTAATACGTGCCATCGAATAACCTCCAGATTAGGTGTCACAGTGAGACGGTGCAGGAGCATTGTAAGCTTGTAACCCTGGTCCCGCTACTAACTGTGAATGTTATTTCAAACCGTAGGGCAGCGAACGCTTAATACGTTTCACATCGGACTCATGCACCGGAAACATTTTATCCAGCGCCTGCTTGACACGGGTAGATTTACGGCGACGGAAGTGGCTTTTACCACCTTTTGTGCGCATAATCTTGCCCGTGCCAGTGATCTTAAAGCGGCGTTTCGCCTGCTTGTTCGTCTTCATCTTTGGCATCGGAACGTAATTCTCCTTGTAATTCAGGGCTCAGAGCCACTTTTTCACTACGTTTGCTCGGCTTCGGCGGCGCGGGGCTGAGGATCAGGGTGTATGCTCGACCTTCGAGAGCCGGTCGTTGATCCACGGTTGCGTACTCCCGCAGGTCCTCAGAGAGTTGTTCGAGCATATCACGACCGATCTCCGGGTGGGCGATCTCCCGTCCGCGAAATCGGACGGAAAACTTCACCTTATGCCCATCTTCCAGGAAGCGCCGAGCGCTATTAGCCTTGACCTGGAGATCATGGGTATCGGTGCGGGGCTTCATCCGAATTTCTTTAAGTTCGACCTGTTTCTGGTTCTTGCGGGCTTCGCGTTCTTTTTTAGTCTGTTCGTAGCGGAACTTTCCATAGTCCATCAGACGGCAGACAGGCGGACTGGCAGTTGGTGCAACCTCAACTAAGTCAAGGTCGCGTTCGCGGGCCATATCCAACGCTTCGCGGGTCGTAATAATTCCGACCTGTACGCCATTTTCATCAATCAGACGCACTTCACGGACGCGAATCCTGGCATTGATACGTAGCTTGTCTCTAATCGCAGGCTCCTTTATTGCCAAGAATGACATCAAAACACAACAAATCCCTGTGCGTGACCTCATCAGCGCTCAGGGCGAGTTGTCGTAGAACTATAGCATACTGAACAAAAGAAGTCAAAACTGATGAACGCTCTACCAGGGCAAGGTTGCCTATAAACAGGACGGAGCAGCAGTGAAATCAGAACATCCGTTTGACAAGATATCCTCAAGCTTGCTATAGTGGCATTCTCATTGGTGTAGGAGACTGTTATGGCGATGCTCGTCCGCTTTACCTTACCCTTGCCGCCCTCGATCAACAGCCAGTATGTCACAGTCGGCAACCGGCGTGTCCTGAGTCGGGAGGCGCAGGTCTATAAACGTCAGGTTGCGCAACATCTCGCGCAGCTTCAACGAGCTCAAAGCATTCCACCGCTTTTTATCAAGCAGGCCAACACGGGCTATATCGCGCTCTTCATCGATTTTTACTTTGAAACGCCGCTGCGCCGCGATCTCGATGGCGGCCTGAAGATTGCCCAGGATGCGATCTGCACCACGCTGGGAGTTAACGATAACCGGGTGGTTGATATCCACCTCGTCAAGCGCATCGATCCGCTTAACCCACGCATAGAGGTTGAAATGGAAGCATTGGCTGACTGGCAGTTCGAGGACGAGAGAATCGTCTACTAAATCGCCTAAAATCACCCGGCCTTGAACATTGGTCTATGTTCAAGGCCGGGTGATTTTGATTTTAGAGACTGTTAGATGTGGGTCAGCTCGCGGCGAACGCGCACGTTGTGAACCAGCAAGGTCAGTCCGAACAGCACAAAGCCAAGCAGCGGAATGCCCGTGCTGGTGGCAGGATTAGTCCCACCAACATCGGTGCCGGTTGCACCAACATTTGGAGGTGCAATACCACCACCAGCATCAGTGGCACCTGCCGTGATTGTGGCCGGATTTGGAGTCGCAGCGGCAGCGGCAGCCGTAGCATTGGCATTGGCAATTGCCGTTGCGGTCAAGGGCGGCGGCGCTCCAACCACCAGGACGCTGGCGATATTCGAATAGACCGGGTCGGTAATCCCAGCATAGCGCAGCTGGGCCTGGTTGACAATCCGCGTCTGCGCCGCAACATCGGATTTAATCCTGACCGGGATCATAATCGTCAAGGTCTGGCCGGCGGGCAGTATGCCCACGCGGACCGTAATTTGATTGCCCTGTTGTTCAACGCGGGCGTTCTGATCACTGACCTGAATTGGCCCAGCAACTTCAAGATTGGCTGGCAGCTGGTCAGTCACAACCACATCGCGCAGGCCGCCAGAGTTTAGCGTTCCAGTTGGGCTGATCACGGTAATCGTATACATCAGTGACTCGCCAGCGAAGCGGCTGCCCCAGTCGCTCTTCTTCTGGAACTGCAACCCGCTGATCAGTGGCTGAACGACAATCCCCGCCGGGTTAGTGGGAACACTTGTTGCCGCTGGCGAGCCTGGCTGATCGGGCTGGCCGGGCTGGCCGGGCTGGCCGGGCTGGCCGGGCTGGCCTGGGCGGGTTGTTGGCGCGGGCTGGCCGCCAACTGCCGTAGGTTGCGGTGGCTGCACCGTTGGCGCGGGCTGGCCTGGGATATTGGTTGCCGGCACCGCTGTATTTCCAGGCGCTGACGTTGCTTCCTGGGTCGGCACTGGGCCACCTGGGCGCGGCGTGTTGGTCGGCGCTGGCGGGGCGGTCGGCCCTGGCGTATTAGTTGGCCCTGGCGGGGTGGTTGGCCCTGGCGTATTAGTTGGGCCGGGCGAGATAGTTGGACCAGTTGTATTAGTGGGCTGGCTAATGACTACAAATACATTATCGCTATCCTCGGTCGGAAACGCTCCCGCCGTGGCTGATGCAGTGTTGGTGATGGTTGTGCCAGGTGCAACGCCCGCATTGACGCGAACTCTAATCGTTACAATGATCGGCGAGTTGACACTGACAGTACCAGTACATGCGACAGTGCTAGTCCCGCTACAGGAGACGTTGCCGAGTAAGTCCATACTTACAAAGGTCATCTCAGCCGGCAAAATATCCTGAATAGTTACATTGCGGACTGTAGCTCCATCGCCAGTATCCTGAAACAGAACCGTGATCACAAAGTTTAGTAGTTCGCCCGGATTTACCTGCGACTTTGAGCTAACCTTGGTCAGAATGATGGGATCGCTGGTTGGAACAACAGTTGGCGGTGTCACCTGCGTAACTGTAGGAACCGTCGCCGTAACACACGGATCGATCTGGTTGAGCGGGCGCTGAATATTCCCCGAGCTCGACCAGCCACCACGCGGCTTGCGCACCTCATACGACGTTGGTGTCGGCACAGTTGGGTATGGCCCAGTCGTCACCACATTCGTTGGCGTATCCGTCGGCGTAGCTGGCGGTACATCCGTGGCCGTGGCAACCCCGGTCGCCGTCGGCACACCAGTTGTCGGGGTGATACAGGGGTCGTTTGTGCTGGTTGGCGGCGTCCCCTGGGTGTTGGTTGGGATGTCCGTTCCAGGAGTAATTTCGGTTGGTGTGTTGGTTGGCGTCTCGGTAGCAAGACAGGGATCTTGGAATACCGGCCGATACATTCGCACCGCCCGTGACTCTATACCACCAATCCGAATCACCGGTGTGCTGGTTGGCGTCGGTGTGCTGG
>JACCRK010000020.1 GCA_013813565.1 Herpetosiphonaceae bacterium | reverse complement strand
GGCGTCAATGTCGAGGCGCGCTTCTGGCTGCCCTCGCAGGGCGTTGACGGCGCGGTTATTCGCTCGACCGCCCTGGCCCAGCTGCGCACCGTAGCGATCGAAAAAGGCTGGTTGGCCCAGCCAGATCCGCCGATTGTCTAACCAAGTTTGCTCCGCGCCTAGGAGGCATGAATGAACTTTATCTGCTCGCTCATCTTTACCCTGTTCGCCTCAACCATCTGGCTGCCCTGTGTGTCGTTCACGTCGCCGCCCGCTGGCCCGGTTCGCTATGTCGCCACCACCGGCAGCGACAGCAACGACGGCAGCCTCGGTTCGCCCTGGCGCACCATCCAGCAGGCCGCCAATAGCGCCCCGGCCGGCAGCACGGTCTCGATTCGCGGCGGCACCTACGCCGAGTTCGTGACGATCAACGTCTCCGGCTCGGTGGCGGCGGGACCGATCACCATCCAGAGCTACCCCGGCGAGCAGGCGGTCATCGACGGGAGCGATCTCGCCGTCCAGTCGGAGTCCAGCACGCTGATTATGATCCGCGATCGTAGCTACATCGTGCTGAAAAACCTGGAGATCCGCAATCTCAGAACCAGCAGCGCGGATATAGCCCCAATCGGGATCGGCGTGTTTGGCGCCAACGTGGGCATCGAGCTGCGCAACAACTCGCTCCACCATATCGAGACAACCTACACCGGCCAGGGCGGCAACGCCCACGGAATCGCGGTCTACGGCGACACGGCCACGGCGACCAGCGGCCTGGTGATCGACGGCAACGAGCTGGCGAACCTGAAGCTGGGGGCGAGCGAAGCGCTGGTGGTCAATGGCAATGTCGATGGCTTTACAATCAGCAATAATCGCATCCACGACGTCAACAATATTGCGATCGATGCGATTGGCTACGAGGGTGTGGCACCAGCCAATGACCGGGCGCGCAACGGCCTGATCGCCGACAACCGAATCTGGAATGTGGACACCTCGACCAATCCGGCCTATGGCGCCACCTGCAACAACGCTGTTTGCTCCGGCGGCGAGACCAGCGCGGGCGGAATCTACGTCGATGGCGGGACGCTGATCACGATCGAGCGCAATCTGGTGCTGGATAGCAACATCGGCATCGAGCTGGCCTCCGAGCATGCCGGAAAATCGACCGACTATATCGTCGTACGCAATAACATCGTCGCCAACGTGGACTACGCCGGCATCGCCCTGGGCGGCTATGGCGCCGACCCACAGCAGCCCGGCGGCGGCGCTGCCAGCTTCAACATGGTGGTCAACAACACCATCTATACGCCCGCCCAGGGCCAGGCGCTGGTGGCGCAGTACCGGGTGACCGACTCGACGATCGCCAACAATATCGTGATCGCTGCCGAGGGTTCCCTGCGCGTCATCAATGATCCGGCCAGCTATCTCCGCAACGTCGAGGCCGGCAACCTGCTGCAAGCCGCGAGCGGCGCCAGCCCCAACCCGAACAATCTGTTTGTCTCGGTGGCCCGGCCGGCCAACGCCGACCTGCGGCTGAACCCAGGCGGCCCACTTCAGTTCCTGCACATCAATCCCGGCTCGGCCGCCCATAACCAGGGCAGCCCAACCGCCGCCGGGGACCAGGATTTCGACCGCCAGCCACGGGTCGCCCAGGCCGCCATCGATATCGGCGCCGACGAGCTGCAGTAACCGCTGCAGCTCGTGGGGTTAAACAAAAAACGGCGCGGAGATGAATGTCTCCACGCCGTTTTCGATTGCCTTCGCAGGCTTAGCCGGTGTGGGCGCGCTCTTCTTCGCGGGCCAGATAGTAGGTCATGCTGTGGAGCAGGGCGACCGGGTCGATATGGCGGACCCACACGCCCTCGGGAACCTGCACCACGACCGGCGCATAGTTCAGGATGCCCTGAACGCCGTTTTCGACCAGCCCATCGACCACCTCCTGGGCCAGATGCGCCGGAACCGCCACGATCGCCAGCCGAATATGCTGCTGGCGGATCATCGCTGGCAGATCGGTGTTGGGCTGAACCCGCAGCTTGCCAAGCTCCATACCGATCTTGGTTGGGTCGGCGTCGAACACGCCAACGATATCGATTCCGCGGGAGCGAAATCCCTCGTAGCGGGCGATCGCCCGCCCAAGATGACCCGCGCCGACCAGAACCACTGGCCAGGCCTCGTTCAGGCCAAGGATGCGGCGAATATGGCCAAGCAGGTACTCGACATTGTAGCCAATCCCCTGTTTGCCGAACTCGCCAAAGTAGGATAAGTCCTTGCGGATCTGGGCAGCCGTGACTCCGATGCGCTCGCCCAGCTCCTGCGAAGAAACTGAACGCACGCCCTCTTCGGCCAGGTAGGCTAAGCTGCGGGCATAGATCGGCAAGCGTCGCACAACAACATCAGGTATAGCGTTCGGGGAGACATCCATCCCTCGCACTCCTTATCAAAAGACCGCTCTGTCCCGATGCTGTTGCTACAGCTGTAAGCGAGATAGAGACCAATAGTGTTAAATAGCCTTATTTCATTGTGAAGTATAGTGCAAATATAACGTATGTCAAGCCATAAATACGAAAATCGGCACATATGTGCCCATCTCTTGTAAAAATTAACATTTACGTGCTTGCAGGCCAGAGTGATTGAAGCGCACCGTGCTGCAATGCGTCATCCTGGTATAATTGGCATGGAGCTAGATTCTCGCTAAACCACAATAAAAATATGGATTAACCTCATCTATTTAAGGAGTTGGTATGAAAATCTTTTTGGATACCGCCGATGTCGAAGAAATTCGTCAGGGGGTTGCGATGGGCGTGGTTGATGGTGTGACCACCAACCCCTCACTGGCGGCCAAGGCCGGGCGCAATTTTAAAGATGTTGTGCTGGAGATTGTTGAGATTTGTCCTGGCCCGGTCAGCGCGGAGACGGTGGCGCTTGGGGCCGATGAGATCGTCCGCGAGGGCCGTATTCTGGCCAAGTGGGCGCCCAACATCATTGTCAAGGTTCCCCTGATGGCCGAAGGTCTCAAGGCGGTCAGACAGCTGACCAGCGAAGGCATCAAGACCAACGTCACGCTGGTATTCTCGGTCAACCAGGCGCTGCTGGCGGCCAAGGCTGGCGCAACCTTTGTCAGCCCCTTTCTCGGTCGTCTCGATGATATTGGCCAGGACGGCATGCAGATGGTCCGCGAGACCGTCGAGGTATTTCGCAACTACGGCCTGGTGACCGAGGTGCTGGCCGCCTCAATTCGCCACCCGCTGCACGTGACCCAGGCCGCGCTGGCTGGCGCTGATATTGCTACGATGCCGTTTAAGGTTCTGGGCATGCTGGTCAAGCACCCGCTCACCGACAGTGGCCTGGAGTCATTCCTGAAGGACTGGGAAAAAGTGCCTGATGCCAAAACGGTCTTTCTCTAAACATACATAAAAAAGGTTATTATGAGTACGCCGAACTCACCCTCCAATAATCGTGCGCCGGCAACCCGGGTTCAACGCACGAAACGTCCGCCGCTCTTCCGTCGTCGTGAGCGCCCAGAGCGCACCAAGCGGAAGCCGTGGGTCAACCCCTGGAATCTGGCGAATATTCTGAGCACATTTCGGATTATTGCGATGATTCCGCTGATTCTCCTGGTGATCACCAACACAGCGGCGGGCTATTTTGCGGCCTTCTGGCTATTTATTGTTGTCTCGATCACCGATCTGCTCGATGGAAAGCTGGCACGCCGCTATGGCTGGGTGAGCAATATTGGCATTTTTCTTGACCTGACCGCCGATAAGATCTACACGGCCGGCATTTTGGTGGCCATGGTCACGGTGAATATCCTCGATCCGTGGGCGGCAATTATTATTCTGGTCCGCGAGTTTGTCGTCACCGGGCTGCGCTCGTTTGCCGCCGCCGAGGGCCTGGTGATCCCATCTGGGCGCTGGGGCAAGCTCAAGATGGTCATCACGATTGTGGCGCTGGCCTGGATTCTGGCGCGCGCCAACCTTGATCGAGGTGGCTGGTTCGCCAACCTCGACTTTGGTGGCATGCTGACCTGGCTGACCCATCTGTCGTCGTGGGTGTTGTGGCTGGCGGTGGTGCTGACAATTCTCTCAGGCGTGGAATATATCTGGGGCGCGCGCACGATTTTTCAGCAGCCACCCCGCCAGAACAATGAATAACAAGGAGGTGCGGGCATGACCTATCTTCTCATCGCCGCGCTCAGCTACCTGGTTGGCTCCATTCCTTTTGGGTTAATTGTTGGCCGGCTGGTTGGCGGCGTCGATGTGCGGGCCTATGGGTCGAAGCGGACTGGGGCAACCAATGTCCTGCGCACAATGGGTGCCCGCTATGGCTTTCTGGTTTTTTTGCTGGACTTTGGCAAAGGCGTCGCCACCGTTGGCCTCGCCCGGCTTCTCACCGATATGAACTCCTGGGCCTGGGCGCTGGCGGCGATGATGGCTATGATCGGGCATATCTACCCGCTTTTTGCCGGCTTCAAGGGCGGCCGCGGGGTTGCCACGGCCCTGGGCGGCGTGCTGGGCATGTTTCCGTGGGCGTTTCTGGCGGCCTTTATCGTCTGGTGGTCGGTGGTTCTGGTCACCCGCTATGTCTCGCTTGGCTCAATCCTGGCCAGCATTGCCACCGCCGTCACCACCGGGGTGTTTCTGCTGTTTGGGCAAAGCCACATGGCCATCTTTCTCTACTGTGTGCTGATCGCGGTGATTGTGGTGGTCTCGCACGGCGATAATATCGCCCGCCTCCGGGCCGGCACCGAGAGCAAGTTTGGCCAAAAAGTCAGCGTCAAGTAGCCAATCAGCAGCGCGTCTGAGGCCAAGATCGACGCTGATCGCTGGGGGCGACAGGTGTTTTTGGGCTGGCTGCGCAGGCGAATTGAATAATCAGTCAACCTACGCTATAATTTTCAGCGATGACGACATCAGTGATGAGTTCTAATAAAGCAACACAGTTGCAGGCGATTGCCAGCGAGATTGCCCACTGTACCGCCTGTCCCCTACACCGCACCCGCACCAATACTGTACCGGGCGAAGGTCCAGCAGACGCCGAGATTCTGTTGATTGGTGAAGGGCCGGGCCAGCGTGAAGATGCGCTGGGTCGGCCTTTTGTCGGGCCGTCAGGCGATCTGCTGGAGCAGTGGCTGGCGGAGATTGGCCTGCGGCGCGATCAGGTCTTTATCGGCAATGTGGTCAAATGTCGCCCGCCAGGCAATCGTGACCCGGAGCCGGATGAGATTGCTGCCTGTGCTCATTTTCTGGATCGCCAGATTGAGCTCATTCAGCCGAAGCTGATCGCCACCCTTGGCCGTCACTCGCTGAATAAATTTTTTCCAGGCGCCAGGATTACGAAAACCCACGGTATTCGCGGGGTGAAGCGCGCCGGCAGTCGAGTCTACCTGCCGCTCTTTCACCCGGCCTATATCTTGCGTAATCTCAGCGCCGCCCCTGCTGCTGTCGCGGATATGAAGCTGATCCCGCGCCTGATCAAGCGGCTGGAGCAGCGCTTGGCGGAAGAAGCCGCCGAGCAGGCGCCACCGCCAGCCACGGCCTCAGTGGACGCTGAGGCCGATTCGCACCAGCTGAAGTTGCTGTGAGAGGTGTATGACCTATCACCTGAGTAGAACCGGGCGCTGGCATTTGCTGGCCCTGATGGCCGCCACAATGATGGTCTGGGGATTTGCTGGCTGGCTCCTGACCGATACACTGGACCTTAATGTTCAACAGTACATCAACGCATTTGGTGGCAGCGCGGAATGTGTGACTCTCAACGAGAGCCACGCAGTGCTTAGTCCTGGTGAAAAAGCATGCTCTGACGCTCCACCAGCCGCCAAAACTACCGGCCAGCTGACCACGGCATTTTTGTTGCTGACGGTCCTGATTGGGGCGCCGCTGCTGGTGTGGAACATGCTCAGCGAATATACCGCTGGCTACACGGTCGACGAAAACGGGCTACGTTTTCGCTCGCTGGGCTTAACAATGGTCTATCCGTGGGAACAGGTTCAACGGCTGAAAGTCAGCCCAGAACGGAGCGATAGCTCACCGCGGATCGACGTGATCCTGCACGAATCTGCCCAACGCCCGTCACGATGGCAACGCTGGTTGCATCGCTCGGCGGTTCAGCAGGTGCCTATTTATGGAAATGTTGCTAACCGCGAGGCATTGTTGGCAACAATCAACGAAGCAATCAGAGATGAAGGTAAAACCCCGGCATGAACTGCGGGCCTACCACCATTTCTACACAGAAAGGAGTCAGATGATTCAACGCGTTGTGTGTTGAATCGGTTCGATTATGGCGAAAAATAAACTACGAGTTATTCCCCTCGGCGGCGCTGGCGAAGTTGGCCGCAATATGTGGGTGTTTGAGTACGACAACGACATCGTGATCTGCGATATGGGCGTGATGTTTCCCGAAAGCGAGATGATGGGCGTCGATCTGGTCCTGCCGGATATCACCTATCTGCGCGATAAGACGGCGAATATTCGGGCGGTGCTGCTGACCCACGGCCACGAGGACCACATTGGCGCGGTGCCGTGGCTGATCGCCGAGCTGGGCTTTCCACCGATCTATGCCACCACCCTGACCCTGGGCCTGCTCTCGAACAAGCTGAAAGAGCATAAGCTGACTGATAAAGTGAAGCTGAACACGATCGCCCCCGGCGATAAGCTGAATCTGGGCAGCCACTTTCTGATCGAGCCATTCCATATCTCGCACTCGATCCCCGACTGCCTGGGCTTTGGCCTGACCACCCCGGCCGGGCTGGCGCTGTACATTACCGACTGGAAGCTCGACCACTCTTCGGTTGAGGGGTGGCCCACCGAGATCGATCGGCTGGTTGACTTTGGGCGGCGCAATCCGATTGTGCTGGTCACCGACTGTGTGCGGGTGGAGTCGAAGGGCTACACGCCCTCCGAGCGCGTCGTCGGCGAGGCCTTC
>JACCRK010000403.1 GCA_013813565.1 Herpetosiphonaceae bacterium | reverse complement strand
AGGTTGTACAGGTTCTGCACCGTGGCAATCGGGAGGATTTCGCCCGCCTTTTTGATCTCCTCGACCGACACTTCCGACAGGCCGAAGTGGCGTATCTTGCCCTCGGTCTGCATGTCTCGCAGGACGCCGAGCTGCTCCTCCAGAGGCACCTTCGCGTCGATGCGGTGGAGCTGATACAGGTCGATGCGCTCCAGGCGCAGCCGCTTCAGGCTACCCTCCAGGGTGGAGCGAAGATGCTCGGGCCGGCCATCGGAGTACCAGTTGTTCGGCCCGCCGCGCAGCAGCCCGCCCTTGGTGGCGATCACCAGATCGTCGGGATAGGGGTACAATGCCTCGCCAATCAGGCGCTCGCTCACGTCCGGGCCATACGAGTCGGCAGTATCGATAAAGTTAATCCCCAGCGCCAGACAGCGGCGCAGCACCGCCACCGCTTCGGCGCGGTCCAGCGGCTCGCCCCAGATGCCGGGGCCAGTGATGCGCATCGCTCCAAAGCCCAGCCGGCGGACCGCAAGATCGCCGCCAATCAGCAAGGTGTCGTTGATGGTCGGGGTTTGATCAGACATACGTGCTCCTTCGCGCACAGATTAATCTCGGCCTCCAGCACGCTGTGCCGTGCTGAAAGCCGCATAGCTACGCCGCGGCGCGATAGACGATCTCGCGCTCCCACTGATTGCGTGGCTGGGTGTGCAGCCGCCAGTATCCCTCGGCGATCACGTCGGGGGCCAGCGGGGTGTTCGGCTGGACAAAGCCGTCGATCGTGATAGTCGCGACGTGAATCCGCGCCGGGGCCAGCTCCGCCGCCAGGCTAAAGCTCAGGTTGCGGATCCCGGCCTTGCCGACGGCCAGCGCTGCGTAGGCGGGGTAGGGGTTGAGCGCCAGTCCGCCACCGGTCAGCAGGATTGTGCCCCTGCCGCTGGCCTGCATGTGCGGCACGACCTGCTGGGTGGCGACCAGCGCCCCGACCACACTAACCTTGAAGTCGGCGATCAGGTCGGCGGCCGCCAGGGTCAGTGGGCTGCCAGCGTGGCCCGCCGAGGCGTTGTAGACCAGCACTGCCGTCGGCCCAAGCTGGTGGATTGCGTCAAACGCGCCGATCAGCGCCTGCTCGTCGCCAGCATCGGCCACAAAGCCGTGGGCGGTGGCGCTGCCGCCCAGCTGCCGAACATACTCGTCCAGCGCCGCCGCCCGCCGGGCGATCAGGGCGATCTGGAATCCTTCGCGCGCGAAGCGCTCGGCGACCGCCAGGCTGATCCCAGGGCCAGCGCCAACAATGGTACACACGGGCTTAGACATTGCGGAGTCTCTCCTTAGCAAGGTGTGGGTGACACGGAAACCACCCATAGCAGCGAACACTCCATCTATTGTACGCCAAGTTTGACGCCGATCCGCGCTCACCATGCAGCGAATTGGCCCGCTGGTCGAGCCGGAATCATTCCTGAGCAGCTGGCCTGAACCGAGGGCTGTTAGCGAACGGCAGTAATCAGGTAGAATTCAGTCTACTATCGAACTACGATCAACCATATTCTGGAGACTTGTATGCATTCAAGCAGGACGTCTAACGGCAGTCGAACTCAACGACGGGCTGGGCGGATTATTGTCTGGCTCACGATCGCAATTTTTATCAGTGGAGCGCTCGGAATGACCCAGCTGGCGACCACCAGCGCCGCCGGCACAACTATTCGCATCAATGCTGGCGGCGGGGCGTTCAGTGTCGGCGGGGTTCCCTGGAGCCAGTGCTTTGGGGTGAATGCCTGCTCTGGCTGGGCCAGCAATGGCTACCTGAAGACGCCTGTCGCTCCAGCGCCGTTTATCGCTAATGTTGTCGCGCCAGCCAGCCAGGCCATGTATCTGAACCAGTGGACCGCCGTGGAGGCGCTGTTCACCTTCAATATTACTGTCACCAATGGTCCGTACATGGTGCGCCTGCACTTTGCCGAGCTTGAGAAAACCGCCGCCTATCAGCGGATCTTCGATGTTCGGCTTGAGGGCGCCACCGTGCTTGCGCATTTCGATCTGTTTGCCCTTGCCGGAACCCAGAATAGCGCGATTGTGCGCGAGTTCCCGGTCGAGATTACTGACTCAACGGTGACGCTTGATTTTGTCCGGCACCGGGCCGATCCAACGCTGAGCGGGATCGAGATTATCCCGCTGGAGGTTCTGCCGACCTCCACGCCCACGCCCACGCCGCTGCCCGGCGGTGGCACCAGCCTGTTTCAGTGGCGCTCGGCAGCAAAGGCCCCGATCAAGCGCTTCGAGGCGCTGGGCGCCGCGCTGAATGGCAAGCTCTACGTGATCGGCGGGTTCATCAACGATGCGGCCCAGACCTCGAACGTGGTGGAGGCCTATGACCTGGCCAGCAATACCTGGCAGCGCCTGGCAGACATGCCGGAGGCGATTAGCCACGCCCCGGTGATCGTCGATGGCAGCACGATCTATGTGCTCGGCGGCTATGTTGGCGACAACCCCGGGCCAAGCAGCAGCCGGGTCTGGAAGTTCAACACGCTGACCAATAGCTGGAGCGCCGGGCCGGATCTGCCGGGCGGCCGCGGGGGCGCCGGGGCCGCGCTGCTTGGGCGCAATCTGCACTACTTTGGCGGCGCCACCCGCAGCGCCGGGCTTTTCGATGAGATCGATCGGGCCAACCACTATGTGCTGAACCTGGATACCGGCATCTGGACCAGCGCCGCCGACCTGCCCAACCCGCGCAATCATATGGTTGCGGTCAGCCTGAATGGCAAGATCTACGCGCTTGGCGGGCAGTACACCTACCTGGAAGAGTCCACCAGCCAGGGCCAGGTCGATGTGTACGATCCGACCGCCAACACCTGGAGCCGCGCCGCCAACCTGCCGACGCCAAAAAGCCACATGCCGGCCTCGACCCTGGTGGTCGATGGGCGGATTATGATGATCGGCGGCGCTATCGATGGCGGGAGCAACGGCTGGGCCTCGGATGACGTGCTGCTGTATGACCCGGCGACCAACGTCTGGCTCCAGCTGCCGCCGATCCCGGCCTACCGCAAAACCCCGGTGGCCGGGCTGATCGATGGCAAGCTGGTGGTGGCGACCGGCGGCGGCTACGGCCCGACCGATACGACCTGGATCGGCACGCTGCCCGGCACCTGGGAGCTGGCCCCGGCGCTGCCGGCGGCGATCGGCGAGGTGGCCGGCGGAATCATCAACAACCAGCTCTATCTGGTTGGCGAGGGCAGCGCCCAGACGCTGAGCTATACCCTGTCCGATCTCACCAGCCCAGGCCCCGGCGGGCTGGCCCAGCGGCCGTTCAAGGGCAACCACCACACCGCCGAGGTCGTTGGCGGCAAGCTGTATCTGTTTGGCGGGCTGGGCAACGATGCCGACAGCGGCCTGGCGACTGGCGGCAAGGTGCAGATCTACGATCCGCTAGCCAACACCTGGACACTTGGCGCCGATATGCCGTTTCTTGCCGGCTCCAGCTCGTCGGCGCTGATCGGCGGGCAGGTGTATGTGGCCGGCGGGATTGTCGGCTTCTCGACGACCAATCGGCTGGCCCGCTACAACCCCGCTGACAACACCTGGACCGAGCTGGCCCCGATGCCGCAGGGCCGCAACCACGCCGCCGCCACCACCGACGGCAGCCAGCTCTACATCTTTGGCGGCCGTGGGCTGGGCAGCGGCGATGGCAACACGGTGGCCAATGGCTTTGATACGCTGCAGATCTATAATCCGGCCACCAACACCTGGCGCTCCAGCCTGGATATTGGCTCGACGCTGGCGCCGCTGCCCCAGGCGCGTGGCGGCATGGGCCGGGCTGTCTACCACAATGGCGAGATGTATGTGCTGGGCGGCGAGACGCAGAGCGGGGCGGGCGCCACGCCGCAGAATGTCTATCGCCGGGTCGATATCTACAACCCGACCACCAACACCTGGCGCTTTGGCACCGCCATGCCAACCGCCCGCCACGGCATCTTCCCGCTGCTGATCGGCGGGCGGATCTACGTCGGCGGCGGCGGGATCCAGGCTGGCGGCTCCAGCTCAGCGGTGATGGAGGTGTACAATCCCGGCCCGGCGCCGCTGCCCGATCCGACGACGCCAACCCCGACCGCCGCGACGCCGACCGCCGCGACGCCGACCGCCGCGACGCCAACCACCGCGACGCCAACCGCCGCGACGCCGACCGCCGTGACGC
>JACCRK010000402.1 GCA_013813565.1 Herpetosiphonaceae bacterium | reverse complement strand
GCGTCAACCGGGCGCGCATGGAGGAGATTCGCCGCCGCTTTCTGGAGGGTGCCGGCAATGAGTAATGCTCTAACCTCTACTCCCTAAAGTACGCCAGCCGCACCGACTGCCACAGAATCAGCAGCGCGATCGTGCTCCACAGCAGCGCCCAGACTAGCGCCGGAACCCCGGTGGCCTGCTGCATAATCTGGGCGTCGGTGGTGCGACTGCGAAAGGATGCTGAGATCTGCAGCAGATCCCACAGGCTTCCCAGGGCGTTCAGGCCCATCTGGACGCTCAGAAACAGCAGCAGCCAGACGTTCCAGCGCGGCGCGAGCTGGGTGGCGACCCCAATCAGGGCGGCGGCGATCACCAGCCCGGAGAACACGCCGAAGATATTGCGCACAAACAGCACGCACAGAATCCCCAGCCCGATGCCCAGGCCCAGGATGATCTTCTCGGCCGCCACGCCACGCGCGGTGATCACCAGCAGCAGGCCGCCGAACAGCGCGCTGCCGATATAGCCGGCGCTGGCGACGATCCAGCGGATGCCGCCCGCCGACCAGGCCACGCCCTCGCCGTTGACATAGACCTCGAAGCGCCGAAAGGAGCCGCCGGTCAGCGCCGCCGCCAGCCCGTGGCTCAGCTCGTGGATGAACGTGTTGAAGATTTGAAATGGGTAGACAAGGAGGTTGAGCAGCGGGAGGCGCGCCAGAATCGACGATAGCACCGCCAGCCCGATCAGAATCCACAGGTCGTTGTGTCGTTGCATAGGTGCTCACACTAGATAGATGCTAATCAAGTGGATGTTTAGCCTTTGCGCCGCCGCCAGATCACCAGCAGCAGCGCCAGCCCGGCCAGCAGCAGCAGATTGCGGCGCTGGCTGCCGACGCCGCGTCCACGGTTATAGACCTGGCGCATCAGCGCGGGCAGAAACACGTCGGAGATGGTATAGCTCAGCGGCGGCACGGTCGACTCCGGCTGGGCGCCGCGTGGCTGCGGTGGGCTGTCGGCAATCGTCACCTCGCCGATCGTCCAGCTCTCGCCAGCATCCTGGTCTAGCTCCGCGATGACGGTGCCGTCGGCAGCGACCACCTTGCAGCCGGGCGCAATGCTGCAGGTCATCCGCAGCTGGTCGGCCTCGGGCAGGTAGCGGGCCAGCGCAGGTGCGGCCGGAATCATCCCCAGCCAGGCGGCTCGGCCCCGTGGGATGGCGGTGGTGATTGTGCCGCTGCCGACGCTGGCGACGGTCGGCACGCCCAGCCAGGCGGTCTGCTGATCGATCATCGGGCCAAACAGCTGGCGGGCGCTGCCCTTCAGGCTCGCCATCAGCGGACCGAGGTCGTCGACCGTCACCGTGGCGCCGCTGGGGAAGCGGTAGGTCGGGTTGCCAACATCGGGCGGGCAGCTGCTGATGATCATCAGATCGACCTTGCCGGCGTAGGCGCGCCACAGATTGCGGTGGGCGGTGTCCCAGCACACCAGCATGCCGATTCGACCAAGCGCCGTCGCCGCGACGGTGATGTTGCGGCGGCCGCGAAAGTAGCCGCGCTCCCAGCCCCAGGGATAATTTTTATCGTAGCGCCACATCTGCCCGCTCGGCGCAAACAGCAGCAAGGCGTTGTAGATCTCGCGGCCATCGCGGAGCAGCACCGAGCCGGCCAGATGAATGTCCAGCCCGGCCGCCAGGTCGCGCATCCAGGTGGCGCTGGGGCCGCGCAGGGTCTCGGCGCGGGCGAAGTTGCGGTTGTCGTAGCTATAGCCAAGATGCCAAAGCTCGGGCAGCACCACCAGCTGGGCGCCAGCGGCGGCGGCCTGGCGGACCAGCCGGTCGGCGCGGGCAATCCGCTCGGCGGTCGAGGCGGGGTTGGCATCCATCTGAATCGCGGCGGTTTTGATGGTTCGGGTCATCACATCCTCCTTGCTACACCGCAAATGGTATCACGGGCCGTCAAGGCGGCCGGGAAGGAAAGACGGGCGGCGGGATCTTCGAGGCGGACGGGGCTGCGGGCGGGTACAGAGACCCGCCGTACATTGCTCCGCTTTAATCTCCGCCTTCGTGACCCTTGGTGGCCTTCGTGGATCAGCCTGCGCCTAACCCCCAGCCCCTAATCCCTAACCCCTAATCTCAGCAAAGCTCGCCTTGGCCGCGTCGATGGTCGCGGTGACTATCTCGTCGGAGTGGGCCAGCGAGACGAAGGCGGCCTCGAACTGCGACGGTGCCAGGTAGACGCCGCGCTCCAGCATGGCGTGGAAGAAGCGGCCGAACAGCGCCGTGTCGGACTTTTTGGCCGAGGCGAAGTCGGTCACCTCGTCGGCGGCGAAGAAAAAGCCCCACATGCTGCCGGCCTTGTGGGCCTGAAACGGCAGCCCGGCCTTGAATGCCGCCTTCCACAGACCCTGGCACAGCGTCGAGGTCACCGCCGAGAGCCGCTCGTACACGCCCGGCTGCTGGAGCTCGCGCAGCGTCACGATGCCCGCCGCCATCGCCAGCGGGTTGCCCGACAGCGTGCCGGCCTGATACATCGGGCCGGCCGGAGCGACCAGCTGCATGATCTCGCGGCGCCCGCCGTAGGCCGCCGCTGGCAGGCCGCCGCCAACCACCTTGCCCAGACAGGTGATGTCGGGCTGGACCCCGTACATGGCCTGGGCGCCGCCGTAGGCCACCCGAAAGCCGGTCATCACCTCGTCGAAGAGCAGCACGGCGCCATACTGGTCGCACAGGCGGCGCAGGCCCGGCAGAAAGCCCTCGCGCGGCAGCACAAAGCCCATGTTTCCGGCGACTGGCTCGACCGCGACCGCCGCGATCTGGCCGTCGTTCTGCTTAAACAATGCCTCGACCGCATCCAGGTCGTTGAACGGCGCGGTCAGGGTGGTTGCGGTGGCGCTGCCCAGCACGCCGGGGCTGTCGGGCAGGCCCAGGGTGGCCACGCCCGAGCCGGCCTGGACCAGAAAGGCGTCGGCGTGGCCGTGGTAGCAGCCGGCAAACTTGATGATCTTCTCCCGTCCGGTGTAGGCCCGCGCCAGCCGCAGGGCGCTCATGGTCGCCTCGGTGCCGGACGAGACGAAGCGCACCATCTCGATGCTCGGCACGGCATCGATCACCAGCTCCGCCAGCGTGCTTTCCAGCTCGGTCGGCGCCCCAAAGCTCGTGCCGCGCCGGGCCTGGTCGCTGATTGCCTCGACGATCCCTGGGTGGGCGTGGCCGAGGATCAGCGGCCCCCACGAGAGGACATAGTCGATGTAGCGGTTCTGATCGACGTCGTACAGATAGGCGCCCTCGCCGTGGCTGATGAAGCGCGGCACGCCGCCGACGCCGCGATAGGCCCGCACCGGGCTGTTCACGCCGCCGGGCAGGATCTGCTGGGCCTGCGCAAACAGGGCCGCCGAACGTTGTGTGTTCATTCATAGCTCCTATGGTATTGCCCAAAAATTAGAGATCGTCTATACTTGCTATAGTTGTACAATTGTACTTGAATGAGGGTTTATGCAAAATATTATTGTGGATACTTCGGTCATCTTAGCGGTACTCCTTGATGAGCCGAACAAACAATCGCTGAT
>JACCRK010000396.1 GCA_013813565.1 Herpetosiphonaceae bacterium | reverse complement strand
GGCAGGTGGTGGTGGCCCAGCCCAGCACCAGCAGGTGGGTCAGCGCCAGGATGCCTGGGCTGTAGGGGAAGCCGGTCAGGTCGGGGGCAACCAGGGCCTGGGTGAGGCCCCAGGCCACCAGAAAAAGCTGCGCGGTCAGTACAAAGCGCAGCGACGAGCGCGCCTCATCAAAGTCGCTTGAGCGTGGGTTCATGCAGGTTCCCTCATTGAACTAGCTGGCGCCGGGCAGCGTGGGCTGAAGCCCGCCGCGCCGCTGGTGGCAGCTGAGATAGGCAAATTGGGCGCTGGTAGCCGTGATCGCCCGCTCGCACCCACAGGGGATGAGCAGAATCGATCCGGCGCCAACATAGTGCGACTCGCCAGCAATCCTAATCACGCCGGTGCCAGCCAGGGCCATGATTAGCACATCGACCACGTCGTTACGGTGTGCCGGGATCCCATCGCCCTGCTGAAAGCGCAGCAGATTCAGGTTGAGCTGGTCGCTGGTGTGCTTCCAGATTACCCCGTCGTGGGTGGCGCTGGCGATCAGCGCCGGCAGATCAAGCGCGGTGGCAGCTCCGGCCAGCACGGTGAATTCAGCATGATTGTGGGTCATCGGCATTCCAATCCTAATAGATGGTCCTATCCTAGCAGCCTGTAATCACCTGGCAAGCGACCTTTCTCACATTGGCCTTGACAGTGGTGGATAGCTTCGATACAATCCTGACTAGTCAAGATTGACTAGTCAGGATTGTATATGGATCGTGAACTACTGCTGCTTGGGCTGCTGCGACGCAGCGACATGCATGGATACCAGCTCCACGAGTTTATCGAGCGCGATCTGGCAACCTGCACTGAGCTTAAAAAGCCCACCGCCTATTTTCTGCTCGACAAAATGACCCGGCTCGGCTGGATTGTCCAGCACGAGGAGCGCGAAGGCAACCGGCCACCGCGACGGGTCTACCACGTCAGCGCTGCGGGCGAAGCCCAGTTTCAGCAGCTGCTGCGCACGAATCTGAGCCAGCCCAGCAGCACCCGCTTTGGCGGCGACATCGGGCTGATCTTCGCTAACTCGCTGGCCTCCGCCGACGTGGTGGCCCTGCTGGAGCAGCGCCGGGTCGTGCTGGCGGCCGATCTGGCGGCCACGCAGGCGGCTCCAGCCCACGCCGGAAGCTTGCAGCTGGTGATTGAACATCGGATTATTCATCTCGAATCAGAGCTAGGCTGGCTCGATACGGTGATCGCCCGTTTCACCGCATCAGCCAGCACCGAATGAGGACCCAATGATTGACAACATTCTGATCTCTTCATCGATCCATGTCGTGGTTGGCACGCTCGTGCTGGCCACCACCCTGATCGCGGCCGTCATCACCGGCTGGATGGCATGGCGCGGCCGTGCGCTCACCACCGGCACCCACCTCATCCTGATCGCCGTCCAGCTTATTTTGATGCTCCAGGCTTTGATGGGGATTAAGCTGCTCGATCAGGGCCAGGGTGTGGCGCAGCTCTTTATCCACTACGTTGGCGGGCTGGCACCGCTGCTGTTTTTCTCACTGCTCTACTGGCTACCGGTGCGCCAGCCCCGGACGCGGACACGCCTGGCGGCGGCGGTGACGACCAGCGCTTTTGTCTTCGCGCTGATGACCTTTACGATTGGCCAGGCCTATGTGCGGGGCAATCTGTAGCCGCCGACGTGAGAAAAGTCACAGCGAGGCCAGCCGCATTCACCTACACTGACCAGCAGAGAAGAGCGAGGATTTTACATAAGGAATATCACGCATGAATAGTGTTACAACCCCCACCGAGCTTGATGTCCGTGAGATTGTGCCCCGCGAGCGCCACCAGCTGATCTTTCGGCTGCTCGATTCGCTGGGGCCAGGTGAGGCAATGCACCTGATCAACGATCACGACCCGATTCCACTATACTACCAGATGGAGGGCACCCGCCCTGGTTTGTTCGCCTGGGATTACCAGGAGCAGGGTCCGGAGGTCTGGCGGGTCTACATCACCCGCAAGCCAACCGCCGAGGTTGATCTGGTTGGGCAGACCATCGCCACCATCGTCGAGCAGCACCCCGAGACAATGCCCGTCTTCACCAAATTCGGCCTTGATCTGTGCTGCGGCGGCGGGCTGACCATCGACCAGGCGGCCACGGCCCACGGCCTCATGCCACAGACCATTCTCAGCGCCGTCCGCGCCGAGCTCAGCCAGAAATAGACGGGGTGCGATCATGATCAGTGCGACAATGAGCGTGGCGGAGGTGCTGGCCGCCCACCCGCAGACGCTGGAGGTGTTTGTCGGGCAGCATCAGGCCTTTGAGCGGCTGCGCAACCCGCTGCTGCGCAAGATGTTCGCCCGCCTGGTGAGTGTGGAGCAGGCGGCGGCGATCGCCGGCGTCGATGTCACCCAGCTTCTGGCCGCGCTCAATGCCGCCGATCGGCCCCAGGCGCACCCGTGCGCGGCCCCGGCGCCGCCAGCCGGCGACACCGAACCTGCGCCGGACTGGTACGATCCGGGGC